>JBNKVX010000024.1:0-43834 GCA_050299435.1 Cellvibrionaceae bacterium
GACAATAGCATCATCAACCAATATTCCTATGGAAAAAATCAGCGCAAATAATGAAACTCTATTAAGCGTAAACCCCCAAGCCCATGAAGCAAAAAGCGTAATCCCCAGAGTGACAATTACCGCTGCCCCAACGACAAACGATTCTCGTTTTCCCAACGCAAACAAAACCAGCACAATGACTGAAAGCGTTGCAAAAATCAGTTTCTTAATTAATGTTTTCGCTTTGTCTTCAGCCGTTGCGCCGTAATTTCGCGTAATACTGAGCTCGATTGAATCCGGTAAATCGATGCCGCGCGCTTGCTCTAACCTTTTGATAACATCGTTTGCAACATCGACAGCATTCTCACCGGCTTTTTTGGAAATACTCATGGTAACGGCAGGATAGCGACCGAGAGATTGCCCCTGCGCAGAAACCAAGCCATGCGTAACATATTGCGTCGGCGTATCTTCGCCCAAACTGACATCGGCAACATCGCGCAAAAATACCGGCGCGCCGAGATGAACCCCAACCACTAAATCAGCAACTTCTTCAGGATGCATTAAAAAGCCGCCAGCCTGCACCAACATCTCGGTGTTGTTATCGACAATCGATCCCGCGGCAATGGAACGATTTGCACCCATCAATGCATTACGCAAATCATTCAAACTTAGTTTATATCCAGCAAGCCGCTGCGAATCAAAAAGTACGCGCACAAGCTTGTTCGATCCGCCAATAATATTAATTTCACGCGTGCCAGAAACTCTTTGTAAATTCGTTTGCAGGCGTCGTGCAACGCTGAGCAAATCGCTATCGGAAGGTCCTTCTTTCAACCCCCAATTTTTCGACCAAAGCGTCGCGCTGACAATGGGCACATCATCGATACCTTTCGGTTTTATCAGGGGTTTTCCAATACCAACATTAGCGGGAACCCAATCGCCATTCGCATAAAAAGCGTTATACAAACGAAGAATGGCGTCGGTACGTGGTTCACCGACTTTAAATCGCACTGTCAACGCTGACATACCCGGCGACGAGACAGAATAAATATGCTCTACACCTAAAATTTCAGAAACAAGATGTTCCGCGGGGTTTGTGACCAGCGCTTCAACTTCTTTTGATGAGGCACCCGGGAAAGGGATAAAAACATTTGCAAAAGTGACATTAATTTGTGGCTCTTCTTCGCGCGGCGTGACAATAACGGCAAAAATGCCTAATAGAAAACCCGTAAGTGCCAAGAGTGGGGTAATTTCTGATTTTAAAAAAGTACGCGCAATACGACCGGAAATCCCTAGTTTTTCAGTGCCCACGCTTCGCTACTCCCCAGCCAATTTATGTGCGGAGGAACTAAGCTTTTTATAAGCCGCAGCCGCCGCAATTGGATCAGATGCAATAAGCTCACCCTCAGTCAAGCCGGATAAAACGGGATAGCGATTATCCACCGTTTTTGTGCCAAGCCTGACCATGCGCAATTCAATCGCGTCATCCCTCAATACATAGACAGCACTCACCTCTCCGCGCTGTGAAATTGCACTTTCAGGCACGGATAAGCGTTGAGTCTCACCGCTGACAAATGCAACTTTAATTAAGGTGCCTGGGAAGAGCTTGTAATCGCCTTGCGGCAAATTAACCAACACTTTAAAACTGTGCGTTTGCTCATCCGCACTCGGCGGAATCCGAATATCACTGGTTTCGACGAAGTTATCATCGTTAAGTTGAATACGCGCCTTTTTAAATTTTCGGACAGGCCCTATGTGTTGTTGCGGAATATTCACCTGCGCGCGCAAATGTTCCAGCGAAAGCCCAGACATTAAGGGTGTTCCAGGCGCAACGGTTTCGCCAACCTTTATCATTCGGCTCACTACAATTCCCGCATACGGCGCATAGATCGCCGTTCGAGCGGCACCTTCTTCCGCTTCTCGTAAAGCGGCGGCAGCGGATTTATACATGGATTCGGCTTTATCAAAATCCGCTTTCGCAATCAGCTGTTTGGCAAGCATATCCTGCATGCGCTCGTAGTTTGATTTCGCTTCATTAAATTTGGCTTGCGCGCTCGCGACGCGTGCTTTTTGTTCTGTATCTGTGATTCGAACAATTAAGTCACCTTTGTTAACGTAATCGCCAACATCCACAGGTAACTCGACAACTCGGCCAGTGGTCTGCGCCGATACGGTGGCCTGATTAACAGCTTCGATAACACCATCGAATTTTATTTCCTGCGCAACGGGTGACGCAGCCAAAGTGATGCTTTGCAATTCCGGCAACTCGCGAGACACCGGAGCACTGGAGGGCTCTTTAGAGCAAGCGCCCAATATGCCGAGAATGCCTATAAGGTATAAGTGTATTGGTTTCATATCTGAGTCCTTGCGGCTGAAGAACTACCTATATAAGAAGGCGTTCCAGCAAGAAAAAGTGTTTTACTGATAAGGCCTTTAAAAAGCCCTTACTCGCAACACAGTCATTACGAAGGGCAGTACATAGATTGCAAGACAGCAATAACCCTCGTGGCCGCATCGCCTTTTAAGCGATAAAAAACAGTCTGCGATTCTTTCCGAGTCTCGACAACTCCTGCCTCACGCAGACTGGCAAGATGCTGCGATAGAGCAGATTGACTCAAAGGCACCTTTGTATTTAGTTCGCTAACCGACATTTCTGCGTCAACCAAGGAACATAAGATCATCAGGCGATTTTCATTCGCTAAAGCCTTTAGCAAGTTCGCCGCTGCTTGCGCGTGCCGCAGCATATCCGGCAGCGACTCTTGATTTAGTGTGGGTTGTTTCATTTCAAACTCCAGAAGTCGTAGTGCAGTATATTATTTTTTTCTAATATAGCAATCTGTTTATTAGTTATTTCTAATATTAAATACACTAAAAACTCTTCCATACCGCTATAAACAGCTTAAGGGTATAGGCCCAAGCCCGAATAATATTACTCAGACTCTAAATGAAACTCTCTGGGATCGAGCCGATAGTAAGACATGAGCTGCTCGAAAAGTTCCGGATGCTCGTCGCTCATGCGCATGGGGCGTTCAAAGAAGACCTCCGTCACCACGGCAAAAAACTCAGCGGGATTTGTGGCGCCGTAGCGATCAATCAAACTGTGCCGCCCTCTCGCAACATCCATTTGGAGCCGCGTAAATTCATGGCTAAAAACTTGAGACCAAATACGATAACTGTCACGCGTATAGAGCAGGGGCGCGCCATCACCCACCCCATCCTCTTGGTCCAACTGATGCGCAAATTCGTGCAACACAACATTTTGCCCATCACAATAATTCGCCAAACCACTCTCAACACTGTCCCAAGCCAGCACCACCTTGCCATTGCCCCAGCTTTCGCCCAGCAAATGCGCAGGTTGATTGGAGACAACACCGTAAGCATCCGACCGAGCGCGCTTAGCAATGAAGGTGGTCGGGTAAACATAGATCCAACGCAAACCCGCATAGCGACGACTCGGGCGATTCAACAACAAAATCGAAGCTTCCGCTGCAATCACTACACGAACTTCATCTGTCACATCCAACCCCGCACAACCGATAAACTTTTTCGTATAAAGAAAGTGAAGCACCAAAGTCTCCAATTCCCTCTGTAAACTCTCACTTAGCCGTGAATAAACCGGTAGTCGCAACTTCAATATAGCGCGCCACTCCACTGGAAATTCGCGATTAACTGCGCGCTGATAGCGCAAGCGCTTTACGAAAAAATACAATGCCGCAATAACAACACCTACGAGAACGACTAAAAACCATGATTGGACTAATGACACACTTGATACCTTTTGTTTCGATTTCTAGTTATGACGGCGAAAGTTGGGATTTCAAATATTCTCATTTTTCATTACTTCCTAAATATAATTATGAGGGGGTGTTTAGTCCCTGCTCCTGCTCAACGCCGAAGCAATTTCTGGCAAAGAGCGCAAATTGAAAGTAAAAGAAATTTCGGCGCCAGTAATTTCCTTTTATCAATAAAAGTGGGTGCATACACCCTTGTGAATGAACATTCTTGCAAGTAGTATCAGCCAGCTGCGTGCGCGTGTTTGTACAAGGAGCAGTCAATGATCAAAAAGAAAAACCGACTACCCAGCCTCGCAGAATTGCTTCGAAAGAAGCTCACTATACTTTTCACTTTTAATTGTTTCACTTTCATTGAACCAGCAGATTGTTGTTAATCTGGTCTGTCTGTTGCGGGGGTATTGCAGCCAACAGGAGTACTATCTCCAGAAAAACAGTGATCTGTAAAAGGGGGTAATTATGGAAATCACTAACCGGTTTTCTTCCGGCTGGTGCAAGGCGTTATTTGCAACTGCTTTGAGTATCTCAACCTGTGTCGCCGCGGCGGAAGACCGCCTCAGTGTGCGCAACCTGCAACAGATTTCTGTCAATTCAAACATCAAGCTCGAAACTCCGATATCACGTGATGCAGCGGGCGTAAATATTAAAAACAAACTGGATTCCTCACTGGAAAATGCGTCGGGTCGGGTTCAGGTGATTGTTCGCCTGAAGTCTGAAGCGACAACCGAAATGGCGGAGGACTCGGCCTTCACGTCAGTCGATCAAAAATATGTGCTGGAGAATGAACAAGATGGCTTTGTGAATCGCAGCATAGCGAATGACAGCAGTATTCGTGTTATTGGTCGAGTGCAGCATGTACTCAATGCCGTGTTTTTGGATGTTCCCGCTAGCAGCCTAAAGCAACTGGCGAACGACGCCGCGGTGATTCGCATTGCACCCGTTAAGCACTATGAAATGGATTTAAGTGAAACGGTGCCCTATATCGGTGGTAAGTTCTTGCACGATCGCCGGATTAAAGGCAAAGGCATCAAGGTCGCTGTACTAGATTCCGGTATTGACTACACCCATGCCGATCTCGGTGGCTCTGGCGACATCCAGGATTATCTGAACAACAATCCGGATATTATTGAACCGGGGACTTTCCCTACCGCCAAGGTCAAGGGCGGTTATGACTTTGTTGGCAGCACCTGGCCGAATGGTCCTGGCGGAGCGCAGGATCCTCCCGACCTGGATCCCGATCCTTTCGACGATAATTTCGGCGGCCATGGTACGCATGTGGGCGATATCATCGCCGGCGTGAATGGCGTAGCGCCGGAAGCGGAACTCTATGCAGTAAAAGTTTGTTCCTCTGTGGCCTCTTCCTGTAACGGTATTTCAATGCTGCTCGGTCTGGATTGGGCGCTGGACCCTGATGGAGATGGCGATATTTCTGACCGTGTTGACATCGTAAACATGTCGCTGGGCAGTGATTATGGTTTGGCCTTTGATGATGACATGTCTACAGCGGTGGATAATGCTTCTGCCATGGGCGTTCTCACCGTTGCCGCCGCAGGCAACTGCGGAGATTTCCCGTTCTGTACCGGCACGCCCGCTGCTGCACCCACAGCACTATCAGTTGCGCAGACCGAGGTCCCTTCTGCCAAGGCTTTCTTCATGGCCGTCATTGAGCCTGCGGATCAGGCAGACTTGTACGACGCTGTGAAATACCCATGGACTCCCGAACCCACCACATCCATTATGGGTACAGTGCAATACGGGGATTTGGATGGTTCAAATTTAGATGGCTGTTTGCCCTTTAGCGGTGATCTGAGCGGCATGATCGTCGCGGTTGATCGCGGTGCCTGCAACTTCAGCGATAAGATTCGCAACATCGAGAATGCAGGCGGTGTTCTGGGCATTGTGATGCTGATTACCCCGGAAGCGCCCTTTGCGGGTGGCTTCGGTGGTGGTGACCCCATCAATATCCCCGGTTTCAATATTAGCCAGGCTGACGGTGATATTTTACGCGCAGGCTCAGCTATCGTTGAATTCGCACCGGACCTTTCTTACTCATTAGCCGGGACAACGGTTTCGAGCACCGCGCGTGGACCAGACATGTCCTTCCTTTCCATCAAACCGGAAATCGGCGCTCCTGGAGCCAGTATCTCCGCAGAAGTGGGTACAGGAACCAGTCGCACTGCCTTTGGAGGCACCTCCGGTGCAACTCCGATGGTCGCGGGCTCAGCCGCACTGGTTCTGGAAGTGTGTGAAAAGCGCTATAAAAAATACCGCAAGGGTCACTACAATCATTTCTACCTGTGGAAACACAAGAAACGTTATTGCTCGCCACAAATGATTAAAAATCTTTTGGTGAACTATGCGGACAACAACATCCTGAGTGATACAACTGGTGATCTCGCAGAAATAACCCGTATTGGTGGGGGAGAAGTAAGGGTAGACCGAGCCGTATTATCTGAAGTCATGGCCTGGTCAATGGACAGCAAACAGCCTACTTTGTCGCTGGGCTATATCGATGTGTCTGAACCCGTCACTGTGAAGAAAAAGTTGATGATCGAAAATGTTTCTCGTCGCTTCCAATTCATTTTTGTCGAACCCGGTTTCCGTTTCAGTGAAGATGAAGAGACTGGCGCAGTCAAGCTGGCGGTAAATCGTCCCTGGATAAAATTGGGCCCCTGGCAGAAAAAAGCGGTAACGATCGAGTTTGAAATCGATCCCGCCAAACTTTCGGGTAATCCGCTGAACTCGGGATCGGCTGGAAATGATCCTGCTTCACTCACGGCCGCAGAGTACGATGGCTACATCAAGCTGCATACCTTGTACGGCAACAATGTCACGGTGCCTTGGCATGTTATACCGCGTCAGGCTGCTGAAGTCAGCGCAAACACCTACGAGCTAACTTCCGAGTCGTTTCCGGAAACGGTGGAACTGGTCAACAATGGCGCGGGTATTGCCCAAAACAATAGCTACGCAATTGTGGCGCTTAGTGATCAGCAACCTTCTGGTGGACGTGGTGAAGAAAGACCTACCCCGGACATTCGTGCAGTGGGTGTTTCCACAATCCCGACCGACCCCGGATTTTGTAGCGCTGAGTTCCTCTGGGAATTTGCGATAAACACCTGGAAGCAACAAACTCGTCTGCTCCCTGTTTTGAACTGGATAGATCTTGATACGAATCAGGATGGCTTCCCGGATTACGCAGTATTCAACTATGACCTCGATACCGCTTCACTTGCCGATGGTCGTCAGTTATCCTGGGTTTTAAATTATGTGGATGGCTCCCTGGATGCAAGGTTCTTCGCAGAACATGCAACCAAATCAGGCAATACCATTTTGCGTGTTTGCGGTGAGCAGTTAGGTTTGAGCTCCGCCGATATTTTGGCAACCAATATCAAAATGACCGTTTACGCCGATGACTTCTACTTCGGTGGCCAAGGAGACGTGGTGGAAAACATCGTGATTACACCCCTGGGTGAACGTTTCTATGGGCTCGCCAGTGATTTGTTGAGTGGTGAAAGCGGTGCAATGGATGTGTATGACTTTGGCGTATTCCCGGGTAATACCGATGAATCTGGCGTTATGCTCATCACCAATGGTGATCGCGGAACCGGCGCAAGTGGTGGTGCAACCGAAGACACTGAAACGCTTCTTTTCTTGCGATCAGATGTCAAACCACCGGCTCCACTGCCTTAGCAATTAGGTTAAAGTATCAAAAAAAACCCCGCTTGCCGGGGTTTTTTTCTCTTTCCAATTTTATTTCACCCGACTTTATTTCACAGGAAGGGGATCAGTCGGTTTGACAGAAGTCGAACGCTCACAGAGCATTAAGGATCCCTTGTCAGAAATGCGATAGTCCCAGATTCGACCTGCACCACGGTACAGAACGCGATACCCGCTCACTTGCACCTGTAAATAAGAAACGCCCGGCTGGGGGCAACCCATCGCGCCGTTGGGCCAGGTCACTTTTTCGCTCGAAACTAATTCAACGTTTTGGCCATTGCGTTTCTCCAGATCATCTTCAATGCGTTTCCTCAGAGGCGGAGGAAGCTTTACTTCTGAAGACATTGGTGCGGCCGTTTCTGCAGTTAAACCTTTTTTAACATCGACTCTTTCAAAACTGACTGCTTTATTTGTTCGCTTTTCCATCATCGCAGGATCATCCCGTTTTAAAGAATTATCACCGGCCTGCGCGAAACTGGCAGTCAGAGTCATCAAAACCAGCCACAAAATACTTTTCATGTTTCCTCCTATCCTAAGTCTATGAATTTACTGCTTGAGTAATAGATTCCATGATGCCTGTTTTTGTGTGACTCTTAAATGCAAACCAAGTTGCAGCCAGGCTCTAATTTTGTTGTTCCGACACCTTCGGGGGTGCAATGTAGCGACAGCCCGAATCCGGAATTATGCGGTATTCTTTTTTAATCGATTACTATTAATTCCTGATTTGAGCTACGTTACTGATGTAATCCAATTAATAAATTCAAAATTTATCATTTTGGCATGGGTAAATAGAGTTTCCCGGTAATCATATTAGATTCAGTCACATCACCATCCGTACAGGCAGGTTCAGATTCTTTTAATTCCCATGTCGTATAGTATCGAGTGATGTACTCCAGTTTTGGCGGGATATACTCAGACTCATATTGATATTCATAGCGCGTTACATATCTAGTCACGGGCTTTGATGCGCATTCCTGCTGAGATTTGTAACGTGTTACATACCGTGTTTTGGAAACAGATTTGGATTTTTTGGAATAGTTGTCATATTCAGTTGTGTAATAGGTTTCCTGTTCGCGCACGGGTTTGGAAACATATTCACACTTATATTGGTACTCCGTCACCATTTTCATCACAGGTTTGTAAACATATTTACCTTGATATTTGGAGGACGTGTAAACCGGTTCGGTTTTTGCCGTTGTTTTATCAATAGGCAAAATTTCAGTAACACAACTTACAGGCTGGCTTTCAGCGACAGAGTTTATCGTGATCGTTATGTCACTAACATATAAAGCTCCTTTTTCCTGAGCTTTTTTCAAAAATTCCAAAATTAATTGTGTACCATCCTGTTTTTTTTCAAATGTGACCTCCATTATTTCTGAAGAATAATTTTCAATGCCAGGCATATCAGGTTTGATTATCTTTATGTCTTCCGCTCCCTCCATTGAATAGCCCGGGTAATAATTAACACACCCCAACATTGATAACACAATTAAAAGTAATATAATTCGCATTTTTTTATCCTGTCTTATCCTCTCTTCTTCAGGGTATAGGAAGTATAAACGCCCTGTATTTCAAAATAAATCCATACAACGCGGAAATATCACCTAAACTTAGAACTGGTTCAAGTCGAGTTTACGGGTAGCAAATGGCTAACAGATCTAAAAGATACAAATATAAGACTTACATTGAAATCTGCTTATGCATGATGATCTTGAATGTTTGCAATATATGTTTGAGTGCAGAGTTAACTCAAGCAACTCAATTGCTTACAAACATCGTCGAAGATCATCGAAAAATTATATTTCTCTTATCATTTTCGGATGAGCGCGATGATGTTAGAGACAGAGATACCTTTATAGCACGCAACCACTATTACCAAAAACGGGAACTTCTGGAACGATTTGAACACTCAATTGTCAACGCGGAATCAAAAAACCGCGAAACCTTTGTTAACTCTTTATTTTCAACGATAGGATCTGATGATATTCGCGCAGCGGATTTGCTCGCATTTACTGAACTGGTAGATAACATCATCTTCTATCACCAGGAAAATCCCTTTCTTGGCAACAAGCAGTATCAACAACTCAGCTCTATAAGTTCAGAAATCAATCGTATCGAAGCTTTTTATGAAACTCACCTCCGTGAAATTTCAAGCAAGCTTGGTACCCGTGGAAAATCGCTGGAGAGATGGGAAAGTTATATTAATTTTCTGAATAATAGATATAAGCGATCAGAACTTCGTAAACACTTCAATTCATTCGCGTCGGATTTAAAGGAACCTGAATTACGTGGCGCAGGAAAATCAAATAAGAAAGACCCCGGCATCCTGTGGGGATTTAATGTACCCGAGAAAACTGTAGTGCTTACTTTTGATGATGGCCCACATTACCGTCACACGGATATGATTCTCGACACCCTGAAAGAATATAATGCAAAAGCCTATTTCTTTGCTGTAGGCAAGAATTTTGGCTCCACCGACGAAAACAAACCTGTGCTAAAGAAAAATGCTGATAAGTTACAACGCGCACTAAAAGAGGGTCATAAGCTCGGGAACCATAGTTTTACTCATCGAGTGCTAACCAAGCTCGAGGAAGGTGAACAACTGGAAGAATTGAAAAACACCAATACGCTGCTTGAAGTGGTCGCCAAAAGCAAGAATACGGTATTTCGTCCACCTTACGGCTCGAAAGATGAAGATTTACAAGCATTAACCATCAGCCAGGGAATGAGGTCAGTCATGTGGAATGTAGATTCCATGGATTGGGGCGATCCCATACCGGACTCCATAGCATCACGCGTAATAGAAAAGGTGGAAAAAAATAAGCGTGGCATCATTTTATTTCATGATATCCACCAACAAACCGTAAAAGCACTTCCAAAAGTACTTAAAGAACTCACTGAAAAGGGTTACCGGTTTGTAGACGTCGATGGTAATGACTTTTCTGCAGAACCAAACAAAAAGAAAGACAAGACCATCGCGACCACAGACGCTGTAAAGAAGGAAAGCGAATTCTACAAGTCGAGCTGGGCAGTGGTGATCGGAATAAATGAGTATGATGAATGGCCGAAACTAAGTTATGCAGTTAATGATGCCGTTGCCATTAGGGATGTATTGACTGAAAAGTATGGGTTCAAACCCGACAACATCTTCACACTATTCAATAAAGATGCGAATAGAGACAGCATTACTGAACTGCTTGGAGATACCCTGGCCGACCCGCAAAAAGTCAAACCGGATGACCGAGTCTTTATTTTTTACGCCGGCCACGGTATGACCCGAAAGCTGCCTTCAGGTCGAGACCTGGGATATATCATTCCCGTTGATGCCGCGCTCGACAAATTTCATACGCGCTCCATTAGCATGACGCATCTGCGAGATTTTTCAGAAATGATTCCTGCCAAACATGTCTACTTCGTAATGGATTCCTGTTATAGCGGCATCGCTCTCACGCGATCTGGCAGTCCGGCAAAACATGGTGCATACCTCGAAGAAATTACCAAAAGAAATGCTCGCCAAATATTAACTGCCGGTGGTGCAGACCAGGAAGTTGCCGACGGTGGCCCAGGCGGGCACTCTATATTCACATGGACCTTATTACAGGGCCTAAACGGCAGTGCTGATCTGGATAAAAATAATATTATTACCGCCTCGGAACTCGGTGCTTTTGTAGCGCCTGCCGTATCTGCTGCATCAAATCAAACTCCCGCTTTCGGGAATATGGTTGGCAGTGAAGGCGGTGATTTTGTATTTGAGTTAGAAACCTTCAATAAAGAGAACATTGCAAATCCAAAATCTGAAGCTGACAAGCTAGCAGAATTACAGCGCGCTCTGGATGCGGCAAATAAGCGCAACAAAGAGCTGGAAATAGCCCTTACCCAAGCCACATCAATAGACACCAACACTGCAACTGCTTCCAGTGCAATAAAAACGATGAGTCCAAAAGACAGAAAGGCGCTTGCAATAACAAAGCACGAACAAGGATTAAAATATTACAAAGCCAAACAATTTGATGAAGCGTTAACTTATTTAAAGGAGGCTGTAGAACTCAGCCCAAGCAATTCTTCCATCGTGAATAACTATGGGTTTGTATTGTATGAGGCGGGAAAATACGAAGAATCACTTCAATGGCTGGAAAAAACAATAGAACTGGAGCCAAAAAGAACGGTAGTTTATTTGAATATCGCCGACACTCTGAAAGAACTTAAACGAGAAAAAGATTCCATTCCCTATTACGAACACTACCTGGAACTATTTCCATCGTCCCCCAAAGCAGAGGAAATAGAAGCAAAGATTAACGCGATAAAAAACTCTTCCATATAGTTTAATGAAAAAATTATGCCCCTTAAATCGCTCACAACTGCGCTTTTCTTAAAAGCCATTTTTTATTACGGTAGGTGTTTTTTCCGCGTATGTGGGGCTTTGGGGCCGCATCTCAATTTCTATTAAAACTTTTGTAACAATAGTCTGGACGTCAATGAATAATGACGCTAGAATCATTGTCACGTGGTTCTCACAGGTCCGTTAATCACAACGCGGTTACCACGTATTTAAGGGAAAAATGCTAAAACAATACAGTATTGCGTAGTCGATGCTGAAAATAACATTATTGCAATGCAGTAGAAAATGCTGCGAAAAAGGGAGTTTGTTTCTTTTTGTTATCAATTATTTTATTCAAACAATCAAATTCTAATTTACCGAAACATGCTTAAATCACTTTGCGTGATGGGGTGTGTTTGCTTTGTAAATGAATAAATATAAAAAGAGGATAGGGGCTTGAACAGATATTCCAATATTTTCCAAACGATAAAGGCAGCTGCAATTTGTATTTGTTTGGCGTTTCTTGTCGCATGCGGTGCTTCGAATACAACAAAACAAGCGTCTAATACAGAGCAAACTGTATCAAAAAAAACCGAAACACCGGTAAAAATACCGACAGCTTCCGAAACTGGAGTCAGTGGAAATAAAATTTTAATTATGCCTCTGGACGTAGAGTTGTCGCTTTTAACAGCGGCAGGGTTGCAGGAGCCCAATGCGGAATGGACACAAGCTGCGATTGGCTTTATGAAAGATCACCTGGAAAGTCAGCTTAAAATGAGCAAGGTTGCTGAAATTGAGTGGTATCAGCGCGCAAGCGATGATCCCGCGAGCGATGTTATCCAGCTCGAAAAATTGCATGAAGCACTCGGTGCAGAAATGTTTATGCAGCAAATGATGCCTTTACCTACACGAAAAAATTCTACCGAACGTTTAACGCTTGGCGAAACGGCAAAAATTCTCGCACAAGAAACGGGCAACGACAAAGCCTTATTCGTATTTGTACGAGATAGCTACGCTAGCGCCGGGCGAGCAGCTGCAATGGTGTTTGGTGCTTTGCTTGGTGTCGGTATTAGTGGTGGTTATCAGGTAGGGTTTGCATCTCTGGTTGATCTGAATACTGGTGAAGTTGTCTGGTTTAATCGATTGATGCGCGGAACGGGTGATCTAAGAGAATCGGAACCCGCAGAAAAAACGGTAAGTTACTTGTTAAAAGGCTTACCTGTTAGATAAAAATGGACGCGCCCAAATTTATAACAGCGCTTTTTGTTTCTTTCGTGCTTGTTGGTAACTGCATCGCTAGCGATTACTCTCCAATGTTTGAGCCTGGTTACAGGCCGGATTCTTCAACTGATGAGGGTGGCTTTTGGTATCAGGTAGACAAGCTTGAAAACCAGGTAAAAAGTTCACCAGAGGTCGTGCAGGATGAAGCCTTAAACGCTTATGTACGCGGTCTGGCCTGTGAAATCGCAAAAGAATACTGCGACCATATTCGTGTTTATATTATTCGTAGCCCTCATTTTAATGCCTCAATGTACCCTAATGGAATGATGCATGTCTGGACAGGTTTGTTATTGCGAGTGAGTAGTGAAGCCGAGTTGTCTGCAGTTTTGGCTCATGAAATTGCGCATTTCCTGCGTTCCCACCAAATTACCCAATGGCGCAAACTTCGCTCGGGCTCATCGGCAGCCATATTTTTCGACATGGTTTTGACTATGGGTCTGGCTACACTGGGAACAGTGCACGGTGCAATGAATTTTAGTCGCGAACAGGAAACCGAAGCGGATTTGTACGGATTGCAGCTCATGAATGACGCGGGTTTTGAACCTTCGCATGCGTCTAATCTTTGGAAGTATGTATATACCGAAAATGAAAACGACGAGAGTAAGCGCAAACGCGGTTTTTTTGAAACGCATCCGAAGACCGAGAATAGAATTACAGAACTTGCTGACTATGAGCAGAAAATTCGTAGCAGCAAAACACACTATAAAATCAATCAGTCAACATATGCAGATAAAATCAAGCCGCACTATTTCAAATTTATGTCCCAGCATATGGAACTGAAAGATTTTGGGCGCGCCGAAGTAATGTTGCAGCGGCATCGAGAGCTTGGAATGCCTATAGGGGAAGTCGAGTTTTTTACTGCCGAAATGTATAAACATCGAAATGGGCAAGGCGATCTGACACTATCAATAGAACACTACAAAAAAAGTATCGCCGCGAAAGACACGACACCGCCAGATAGTTATCGGGAGCTGGGTTACTTGCTAATTAAGCAAAGGGATAAAAACGCCCGGCAGTATTTTGAGCGCTATCTGGAATTACTTCCTGAGGCTTCAGACAAAGAAATGATTTTATTTTATTTGCAAAGTATTTAAAAAGTAGAGAATAAAAATATGAAATTAATGATTAAAATTTTATCCTTGTGCATCGTATTTTGGTTGGCGGGCTGCGTGCAGTATACTCTGGTAAAAACCGGTGCCCAAAAAGTTGGCAAAATTCAGTTGAATGTCGCTGAGCCCTGGAACAAATCACCGCATAAAATGGGGCCAAAAGTCACAACCTGGACATCTGATGGGATGTTTTTAAACAAGCTTATTTTTGTTGACGGAGTGGCGCAGGGTGAAAAGCTGATGAAGGAAACCAGCAAGGATACACCCTTGCCGAAGTTTAAGTCTGATCTCTTACCTCATGAAATTGAGGACTATATTAAAAGCTCACTGATTAACAATGCAGGTGGACAACTTACTATTGAGACGGCCAATCTTAAACCTTCAAAATTTGGCGATGCCATGGGGGTAGAATTCGAATTAAGTTTTTATAATGCGGATGGACTTGCCTACCGAGGGAAGGCGATGTCAGCGATTAAAAACCAAAAGCTATACGCAATTATTTATCTGGCTACAAAAATACATTACTACGAAAAGCATGAAAAACAAGTAGAAGACATGCTGGCGAGTGCAGTAATTTTATAGTTCCAATTAAATATTACGTGTGCGAGATGGGTATAGGAAATATAAACACCCTATTTCCCCAAGTAAACCCGTCAATGACGAGCCTATCTTCGCTCCTCCGCCAATCAATAAGGCAGCAAATGCTGTCCATTCCCGCGCTAATCATGCAATCAACGTCTCGTTGGCGTTGCCGACCCTAACGCCCAAGGGCGCTTTTGGGGTCTAGCGGGCTAGATTCCAAAAGCGCCCTTGGGCGTGAGTGAATGGTGAGTGACTATCAGGAAAAAAACCCAACCCTTGGAGCGGACCTCGTTCGGGTGGCAAGCCGAGCTGCTCTTGTTCGGCTGATGTTTGTTGTTTTTGTTTCAGGTGATTGAGGATCAACGCAATGACGGTGGGGTCCTCTATTGAGGCGATCACTTTCACCTTGCCGCCACAGTGTTCGCACACTTCGATGTCGATATTGAAGACTCGGTTTAGGCGCTGCATCCAAGTTATTGCCAAGGATGGCATTTATGCCGGTTTTGCAGGAGCAAAAACCGGTCATTGCCTGATGGCGCTCTTCCGGCGATCTATCGATAATTGCCTTCGATTTCTTACCCCGTTTGCCCGGCGTCAATTAAGCGCGGTGTTTGCTGTTGGGCGCAAAGACACTGTGGTAGCGAGTAAGATTGCTTCGAGGTTTGGGAACCAATGCGGCGAGCTTGGCCATGAAGTCTGACGGTTCAAATATCACATGCGTAGTGCCATCCCGATACGGGGTTTTTAATTCGTAACGCTCTTTGCCGGTGGACGTGAGCGACAAGCGTTGTTCCGACACCGCAGGGCGTGCAATGTAACGACATAGACGTTCCAGCTTATCGCGCTGTTTGTCACCTGCGACGACTCCGGCGTGTAATGAGAACCCCGAGGCGTTGGCAACGCAACGCTTGCCGTTGTATACGGGCTCCTCATCTTGGGACGTCGTGGCGGCACCGTTTGCAAAGTTAATACCATGCGACCCTGGTTGGGTTTACCCTGAAGCGCAACACGAATATCCCTGGAAAGTGTGTTTTTTTCAGTATAGAACACTGTTGAGGGATTGGATTGGCGCGTAAAGTTACAGAAATGGCGAAAGGTATTATTTCACTGATTTGTTCAAACTAGTGCGTTACGGTCGTTGCCGCAAGCTCACGTTTAATATGGAGATAAAAAGATGGAACGTAAATACCTGATCCCGGCAGCATGTTGTCTATTTGCACTGTCTGCCTGTGAAACCGCGAATATTATTGCTGAGGCTATTCCTGTTATTCGAGATGTAGAAAGTCCAGACCCCGTTTATTCGGTTGTTGCGCCCTCTTCCTTTCGGCAGATAACCTTAAGTGCTGTATTTGAACCCGGCACCTGGGCAAACGAACAAACACTGAAAACCTTTGGGTACGGGCCTACTCCACAGGATACGCGCGGACCAAACGCGACATTAATTGATATCCCGGATTCCTCGTGTACCTGGATTGATGGCAACACCGCACAACGCTGCACAGTTACATTTTCCGCAGCGATCAATAATACCTGGTATTTTCAGTGGCATTACGAAAGAGTGGGAGGTGATTTAATTAGCCAAACGAATCCGCCTCAAAGCTTTCAAGTCGAACTGGTAGCGAGTCAGCCCGGCGGCAACGGGAATCCCGGAAGTAACACCAGCGTTTGTGATAACGAAGACGTAAAAATTGTTTCCCGCGGCGGCGGCATTATGGGTGGCGGTTCTAACTCGGCATCCATTTCGGCGGATGGTCGTTATATCGCATTCTCTACACCAACAGGTTTTGCCTTATCAACAGACACAAATGGAAACCAGAGTGATTCACACGATATTTATGTGTGGGACAGGTCTGATAATTCTTTGCAGCATATCTCCAAGGGGAACGTAAGCAACGGACGCTCGATATCACCTGCAATATCTGCAGATGGTAATTTTGTTGCTTTTGTAACGTCCACGCCCTTTGACGGCGCTAACGAACCTAACGCCGGAATCGGCAACCTCAACCAGGACGATGTTTATCTTTGGTCGCGTCAAACCAATAGCCTGGAAATAGTATCGCGAGGGAATGGCTTGTTCGGTGGTGGTTCACACTCTCCTTCTATTTCCGGTGATGGACAATTTGTTGCTTTTGCAACGCCGGTGACTTTCGATCCTTCTACAGACGTGAACAATGATGAAGATGTTTATGTGTGGAGTAAATCAGATGGATCTTTACAACATATCTCCCAAAGCAGCAGTGGTGTCAGTAATGGTCGATCTTTCTCGCCGGATATTTCTGCCAACGGGAATTTTGTTGCCTTCGTCACAACAAGCCCTTTTGATGGTTCAAATGAAGGTAATACCAATCCCTCTGATCCCGATGATATTTATTTGTGGTCAAGAAGTTTAAACGACGTTCAAATTGTATCCAGAGACAATGGTCTGTCGGGGGGCGGTTCCCACTCGCCCTCTATTTCTGCTGACGGCCGCTATGTCGCCTTTGCTACGCCGGTCACTTTTGACCTAGCCACAGATTTAAACAGTAATCGGCCGGATAGCAACGACATTTATATTTGGGATCGAAATAACGCCTCGCTTTCGCTTGTTTCAAAGGGAAATTTATCCACTGGCCGTTCAATCGAACCCGATATAGCCGATGATGGAAACACAATTGTTTTTACAAGCAGCACCAGCTTCGATTTAAGTCAGGAAAACAATAGCCCCGGCGAAAACCTTGATGATATTTATATGTGGCGACGAAGTGAATCAGAATTAATTCTGGTTAGCCGCGCAAATGGCATTATGCAGGGTGGATCACGTCAGGCTGTCGTATCTGAAGAAGGTGAGTTTGTCGCACTGACAACACCCGCGCCTTTTATTGGCGCACAAGAGGAAAATACCGGGAGTTTTGGAAACGAAGACGTTTACACATTTTGTGTTGCTCCCTAAAAAACCTAAAAAAGTCACCAACTTAAGGTTGGTGACTTTTTTAAGGTTTTTCTGAATTTACTCCGCCATTTTTGCGTACTTAAATTGATTCACATTGCCGCCTTCAACCATCGTTCCTGCTACTTCTGTCAGCATCGTTCCATCTTCATAGACAGTATAAGCCGACGTTACCCTCTACCGGAACATTTGCGAGAAAGGCAACTGTTCCTTCTGTATCAACTCGTAGATTGGGGGACGGTGCGCCGATAGCGCGAAAATAACCGCTGAAGACCTCACCATTCACATCCAGCGAAGCACTCACACTTTGCGCCGAATCACTGAGGTCGCCAAACACCCTATTTCCCCAAGTAAACCCGTCAATGACGAGCCTATCTTCGCTCCTCCGCCAATCAATAAGGCAGCAAATGCTGTCCATTCCCGCGCTAATCATGCAATCAACGTCTCGTTGGCGTTGCCGACCCCCCTAATTCTCGCGAATGCCAACCCTTTCGCCCAATAGGCAACTGCTAACACCAATTTTCGGCTTTTTTAAGTCTTTGCTATCCAAACCGGCCTCCCAATTCTCTCAGCCCTCATCCCGGCTGCTTTAATTCGATTGTGGCAACCGCTGCTCTACAATATTGGATTTGGATGGGGAAGCTGGCTTTTCAGGAAAAATCAGCCTTCTTTCAGGCTTTTCAGGTTCATATCGGCAAACTGATTGTGTCGGGACGACCGTTCCCTAACGAAAATTCTTGGAGAGACCATTATGAAAGTTACCAATACTGTTGCTGGGCACGCCTTTGGTGCTCTAGCCAGGCTATCAGTTCTCTGCTGTTTACTTGTGGCAACTCACGCCAGCTACGCCAGGCCTTTAACCTTTAAGGGTGGAGAGATAAGCAAAGCGCAAATGACACAGGTTGAGCAGGTGTTATCTGCAATGGATAAAGATTTACAGCGCGCATTTAAATCGAATCCTAAGCTCGAAAGTAAAATGAAAGCAGAGTTGAAATCGCTTATGGGAAAGAGCCCATCAAAGTCTGCTATTAGTTCATATCAACGCAAATATCAGAAAGACTATTCAGCGCTACTAAAGTCTGCGAATGTTGATTTAAACCGCTATGCTGGACAACTGCGGCGCATTTTTCCTGGGGTGAAATTTCAGGTAAAAAATAATGCGATCTACGGTAAAAAGGTTCTGAGAAAAAGTGAAAAGGTACCCTCAGAAAGCCCAAGCCCCAAAAGAATTACACAATTCCAAGATGTGAAAGACGCTGGTTGTATGGGTGGTGCGGGTGGTGGTGTCGATTTTACGAATACCAGCATTAGCAATGGAGCGTTCGCGGCAGCGGGAATTTGTTTCAACTACGGTGAGAAAAGAGCGTTGTTGAATGGGCAAAATGTCTCTTCATCGTCCAGCTTAACAATGAAGGCAGATATTTCGGTGAATATTTGGGCTGGAGCTCTCGTAGGTTCTTCAGGCGCGATCGCGAAAGCGAATGTAGGCGAGAATAGTTTGTATGAGTCATGTGTTGCTCCAATAGCTTGGATGTGTGGATCAGAAGCAAGTATGACTAATGCTATCCAAAGTGTATCGGGTGATGATCTTATGGGGGTCGACGCTGTTGTAACGGGCGATACTTTTACCGAGCCACTTGGAGCTGCCAGCGCGGCGTACGGCGGAGCTAAGGTTGAAAACCTGGAAGTTTTATTTCGACCATAAGGAATATACGTATGTGTTTGAGCTTTCTATTATTGAAAGCCCAAACACGGTTTCTATTGTTTAGTTGAGCGGAAAGGCTCAGCGGGCAAACCATTTAACGTTCGTCAGTCACACTCTGGCGTGAAATCAGACTCTTGTAATGAGGTAGCTTTAAACTCAGCTTGGATATAATGCGATAAAGAACGGCCCTGCTCGGCCATCGATTCATTTGGGCCTGGGTTTCATTTCAGGTAACATACCCTGCTTTCCCGGCGGCGTGTGTTATAAAAAATAAACCCCATATGAATCAAGAAGTTAACTCTCCAAAATCCAGCCTAGAAAGCCATACACCCATGATGCAGCAGTTCTTGCGCATCAAGGCTGAGCATCCTAACGAGTTGCTGTTTTATCGCATGGGGGATTTCTATGAATTATTTTTTGACGATGCAAAACGTGCAGCCAAACTCCTTGATCTCACTTTAACGGCCCGCGGCAAATCAAATGGTCAACCTATTCCCATGGCGGGTGTGCCCTATCACGCTGCGGAAAATTATTTAGCCAAGTTAGTAAAACTGGGGATCTCTATCGCCATCTGTGAACAGGTTGGCGACCCTGCTGAGGCAAAAGGGCCGGTTGAACGCAAGGTGATGCGCATAGTTACCCCGGGTACCGTGAGCGACGAAGCCTTAATGGACGAAGCCCATGAAAATTTGCTGGTTACGCTGAGCTATCAAAATGAAAAATTTGGCATAGCGCATCTGGATATGGGCAGTGGTCGCTTTTGCGTTTTGGAAGTAAACAATGAAGCCGCTTTATTCAGTGAAATTGAACGATTAAGGCCAGCAGAATTGTTGGCTCCTGATGGAATGGTGCTACCTGATTTTGTTAGTAAACGGCCGGGGTTTCGACGCAGACCGACTTGGGAGTTTGATCAGGAAACCGCTTCGCGTTTGCTGTGCGCACACTTTGAAACGAAAGATTTAAATGGCTTTGGCTGCGAAAAATTAAGCGCCGCTCTTGCTTCAGCGGCTTGTTTATTTGCCTACGCAAAAGAAACACAACGCTGTGACTTAAAACATATTTCCTGTTTAAAAGTGGAAGAGCCCGGTAATTTTGTTGCCCTTGATGCGGCCACGAGACGAAATCTGGAAATTGATTTAAATTTATCGGGCGGCGAAGAAAACACCTTATTCAGCGTTTTGAATACAACGTCTACAGCAATGGGTGGCCGACATTTTCGGCGCTGGTTGCACACACCATTGAGAAATACTGAACTCATTCTTGATCGCCAGAATGCGATTCAACATCTAAAGCAAAATTATATTTTCGAAAATATCAGAACGCTTTTAAAAGACATTGGTGACCTAGAACGCATACTAGGACGCGTGGCTTTGCGATCTGCTCGGCCTCGTGATTTATCTCGACTGAGTGCATCTCTTACCTTGTGCCCTGCAATAAGAAGTGAAATAAAAAATATAAACAGTAAAAAGCTTGAACAAATATATAACGAGATTCATGAATTTCCAGACATTGTTGATCGTTTGCAACGCGCTATTGTAGAAACGCCTCCGGTAATTATTCGTGATGGTGGCGTGATCGCAGAGGGTTATGATCCCGAACTTGATGAGTTAAGAAATATCAGTGCCAACGCTGGAGAGTTTCTTGTAAAACTTGAAGAACAGGAAAAAGCGCGAACCGGAATAAGCACACTCAAAGTGGGTTATAACCGCGTTCATGGCTACTTTATTGAGATCAGTAAAGGTCAAGCGGGTGGCGCGCCCAGCGAATACATTCGAAGGCAAACATTGAAAAATGCCGAGCGATTTATTACGCCAGAGCTTAAGGAGTTTGAAGATAAGGCCCTTTCAGCAAAAAGCCGTGCGCTAACGCGAGAGAAAGCGCTCTATGAAGCGCTAATCGATTTTCTCAATGAGAGTTTGCACGGCTTGCAAGGTTGCGCTGCTGCCATTAGCGAACTGGATGTTTTATGTTGTTTGGCCGAACGTGCGGAACAACTCAAATTCTGCCAACCACAACTGACTGATGAAGAGGGCATACACATTGAACAGGGACGGCATCCGGTAGTCGAGCAGGTGCTGGATGCGCCCTTTGTGCCTAATGATTTAGTGCTTACTCGCAGTCAACGCATGTTAATCATTACCGGCCCGAATATGGGGGGTAAATCCACTTACATGCGCCAAGCTGCATTGATTGTTTTGTTGGCACAAATCGGCAGTTTTGTTCCGGCTTTGGATTGTCGTATAGGCTTGGTAGACCGAATTTTTACACGCATTGGCTCTGCAGACGATCTTGCCGGTGGACGATCAACGTTCATGGTAGAAATGACCGAGACGGCAAATATCCTGAATAACGCCACGCGCAGTAGTTTGGTGCTCATGGACGAAATTGGACGCGGTACCAGCACCTATGATGGCCTTTCGCTCGCATGGGCCTGCGTTCAGGAGTTGGCCACCAAAATTCAAGCCTTTACACTCTTCGCAACACATTATTTTGAGCTTACCGTCCTACCCGACTCACTCGAACACGCTAAAAATGTACATTTAGATGCCACTGAACACCACGATAACATTGTTTTCCTACATAAGATTCAGGCGGGCCCCGCAAGCAAAAGCTTCGGTTTGCAGGTGGCGAAGCTGGCGGGTATTCCTTCATCGGTGATTGCCGAAGCGCGTACTCAGCTGAAACGTCTGGAGAGCCAAATAGGCCAGGAAAAACCTCTGTATTCTGAGGCAGGATCTGTTATTCAGGGCGAATTGTTTGCGGCTACCGAACCCTCCGAAGTTGAGAGAAAGCTGGCCGATCTGGACCTGGACGATTTGAGTCCTCGCGAGGCTCTGGATTTTTTGTACACTCTCAAAAATTCACTTGATGATTAATTTGCACTCGTTTGCCATCCTGCTAGAATGGCGCGCTTCAAAATTCAGGCCTGAGGATTTACCCCATGACTTTTGTAGTAGGTGAAAACTGCATTAAATGTAAGCATACAGATTGTGTGGAAGTTTGCCCGGTCGACTGCTTTTATGAGGGGCCTAATTTTCTGGTTATACATCCTGATGAATGTATCGACTGTGCTTTATGCGAACCGGAGTGTCCGGTGGATGCCATTTTCGCGGAAGATGAACTTCCTGAGGACCAAGCTGAATTTCTGGAGCTCAACGCCGAATTAGCAGAAGTGTGGCCCAACATCACCGAGAAGAAAGAAGCCCCGGAAGATGCCGAAGAATGGGATGGCGTGGAAGGCAAGTTGCAGTATCTGGAACGCTAAATCATTCATAAAAAAAGCCGCTTAAGAGCGGCTTTTTAGTTTCTTCATTTAGTTTTTTTATATTCTTTACACAGCACCGAATAAAGCAGCTGCATCTAAACCCTGTTTCTCCAGAATATCACGCAGACGTCGCAGTGCCTCCACCTGAATTTGACGTACGCGTTCGCGAGTCAATCCAATCTCTTTGCCCACCTCTTCCAAGGTACTGGTTTCATGACCGCGCAAGCCAAAACGACGGGATACCACTTCACGTTGTTTTTCGCTTAACTCATCTAACCATCCGTTCAAGCTAGTGTTCAAATCACTGTCTTGTAAGAGTTGCACCGGATCAGAAACATGTTGGTCAGGAACAGTGTCAATGACGGTCTTTTCAGATGAGGGGCCAATGGGCACATCCATTGAGGTGACTCGCTCGTTAAGGGCAAGCATGCGCTCTACATCTTCTACGGGTCTATCAAGCAGAGTTGCAATTTCATCAGGTGAGGGCTCGTGATCCAATTTTTGCGACAGTTCACGTGCAGCCCGCAGGTAAACATTCAGTTCTTTTACCACATGGATGGGCAAACGAATGGTTCGCGTTTGATTCATAATCGCGCGCTCAATGGTTTGTCTAATCCACCACGTTGCATAGGTTGAGAAACGAAACCCACGCTCTGGATCAAATTTTTCCACGGCGCGAATCAAGCCCAAATTGCCTTCTTCAATAAGATCAAGGAGCGCTAGCCCACGGTTTACGTACCGTCGGGAGATTTTTACAACCAGGCGCAAATTACTTTCTATCATGCGTTTACGCGCTGCTTCTTCTCCACGAAGTGCTTTGCGCGCAAAAAATACTTCCTCCTCTGCACTCAACAAAGGTGAAAATCCAATTTCATTCAGATAAAGCTGGGTTGCATCGAGGTTTTTTTGGTAACTGTCTTCTACGTCTGTTAAGGAGTGGCTTTCGTCTTTGGCGTTAACAGCATCCGAATCATCACTGTCGTTGTCGCTATTAAAAGGTAATTCTTTGAGTAGTACGGACTCTTTTTCAAGTTCTTTTGTATGATTTTCCAGTTCTTGCAATGCCATGATCTTGCCCCTGTGACTGTCTATTATTTTGGCCTTACATCACCTTGTGAAGTATTTGGCCTTCCGGCTGTGCGCATCTCTGGTTGCTACTGCCTACAAGCCAACCAATTACATGATCTGTTTCCCTTACAAAACTACTTCCAAAATTACTGGGTGTCTCTTTCCCCTACCTGGCGCAGTATTTACTTTGTCGGCAGTATTAGAGTTTCTTTAATTAATTTCTTTAAATAACCTATTACATTTTTGGTAGGTAGAGGAGAGGATTAACAGGCTTACCGTCACGTCGAATTTCAAAATACAACTTGACTGTATCAGTACCAGTGGAGCCGACCTCTGCGATCTTTTCACCGGCCTTCACACTATCGCCTTCCTTCACCAATAGTCGTCGGTTATGGGCATAGGCACTGAGGTATTCATCACTGTGTTTCACAATCAATAACTTGCCGTATCCCCGCAGTCCAGCGCCGGAGTAAACAACCACTCCTGAACTGGCAGCCATGACAGCGTCTCCCAATTTTCCGTGAATATCAATACCTTTTTGCAAGCCTTTATTCGCCTTGAATCGCGTCAAAATTTTGCCTCTCAAAGGCCAGTGCCATTGTACAAGCTGCCTGGTTTTTATCTCATTCGTGTCAATTTTAATCGGCTTCGTTTCATTTATTGATCGAACAGGCTTTTCTTTCACTTGAGGTTTAGTGACGGTTGGAGTCCTTCGCTGCTTCTGACGCTCAGCCCAGGGTTTTCGAGCCTCAACATTTAAGTCTAGTTTTTGGCCAGGATAGATTTTAAAATCGCTTGTTATTCCATTTGCTTCTGCCAAAGCATTAAAATCCAGATCATAACGCCAGGCAATTGAATATAAAGTCTCGCCAGGGGCAACTAAATGTGTAGCGAGCTTTCTTGAGGGGGGCTGATCAACGTCACTGACCGGAGCGCGGTACACCGCTCGTCCGCAGGCGCCCAAAATAACACAAGTGATCAATATAATGATCATTTTGTGTTTTGACACTTTGCTGAATCGTCTCAAAACCAGGACTTTTTCTACTGATCTTCCCCACATAAAACAATCGTTTTAATAATTTTTAGAAATTAGTACTAATGATTTATTAAAAAAAAATATAAAATCATTAGAGATTTTTTGCCACTTTTGAGAATAAATCCGATTTTACACCATGCTTTTGTTCATATTTCTCTCATCTTTTCTTACTATTTTGTGACAGAAACCGAGATAAAACATCAGTCAAAAGTACTAGAAATATACCAACAAAGATCATACTTATAGCTGACAACAACATGGGGTCAGCTTGGCTCTCCAGCGCATAATTGCTAGGCCATACATTCTTTTGTAAGAGTGCGACTTGTTCTCCATGATGATCAATATAAGACTGGATAACAATCTTCCACGGCCAAGTCACATTCAGCGAGCCCACTAAAAATCCAATTAGAACTGCCATCGTGGTTTTGTGAAAATTATCCAGCAACCAGGATAGCACCCGCGAAAAGCTCATTAGTCCCAATACCGCGCCCACAGCGAAACACAGCAGAGCCACAAAGTCGTTATTGTTCACTGCCCCCAACAGTGAGGTATACAATCCCAGCAGCAACAAAATAAAGCTACCCGATATACCCGGCAAGATCATGGCAATGATGGCGATAAATCCACCCCCCATCAGCAACCAATTACTTTGGGGCAACTCTGCTGGCCGAGCTAGCGATATCCCCACCACAATCAGGACACCAATCACAAACGCGCCTATTTCACGCTTCTGCCAGCCTTCCTGTTGACGCCAGAGTATCCAGACAGAAGCTGCAATGAGGCCCGTAAAGAATGCCCAAACCAATAAAGGGTAATGGTGTAAACACCAGCTAATAATGGCTGCAAAGGTTTTTATGCTGAGCAAAATTCCTGAAAATAATACAAACAGAAAACTTCCGTTTATTTCTCTCCAAAAACTTAGGGGACCCTGTTTAATTAAAGTTAAGAGTGCACCCGGCCCCAATTGTTTGAGGGAATGTAACAATTCATCGTAGATACCAGTAAGCAAGGCAATGGTTCCCCCGGATACCCCTGGTACAACATCGGCTGCCCCCATAGCCATCCCTTTCAAGCCCACTAACAAAAAATCCCATGGACGACGCTTTTCTATCTTCATTCCAATCTCACTGTTAACGCGTCACTCCTGAGAGCAGCGGAACAAAACGTACCGCTTCCATTTTGCGTGTTAAATAATTTTCACTCTCACCTTCTCTGATCACAACAGTCAGGTATTGTTCATCGGCACCAACAGGTATCACCAACACACCATTGGGAGCCAACTGTTTTAAGAGTTCAGGAGGCACTGTTCTGGGAGCAGCCGCGGAGAGTATGCCTTCATAGGGCCCATATTCCGGCCAGCCAAATCCACCATCAGCATGCTTGTATCGCACATTGTTTAAGCCCAATTGTCGTAGCCTTTGGCGAGCTAAATCCTGCAGGGGTTTTATGCGTTCAACACTCCAGACTTGCGCAACCATTTGTGATAATACGGCGGTTTGATATCCTGAGCCTGTGCCAATTTCGAGCACATTCTTTAACTCCCCATCATTGCCATGCATTTCATTGCAAGTACTGATTAACAGTTCTGTCATGCGCGCAACAATATAGGGCTGAGACAAGGTTTGCCCATGCCCGATTGGCAACGCAGTGTCTTCGTATGCTCGGTGAGACAAAGCCTCATCCAGAAACATATGCCGAGGGGTATTGGAAATAATATCGAGAACGGCGAGATTGCCGATGCCTTGGTCAATCAATCTCTGAATGAGACGGTCTCGCGTTCTCTGCGAGGTCATGCCAACGCCCTCAAGATTTAGGCGATTCACTGTTTGTACTCCCACAGTTTTTTATGCCAAAACTATAACACAGTCGCTTGTTATTCTTGAGTCAGGCTAATTTCTTTTATCACCGAAGTAGCGTATTCCCCGGGTGCTAAAAAAAATCTCAACGTTAAGCCTTCCTCTTTCCACTGCCACTCAAAATCTTGTGGTATTAATATTAATCTTCGGCGCTCCTGATTTAATCCGCAGTGCTCCAAAAGCTCACACCAATGTGAGAATGGTGCTAAACACTCGTTCTCAATTTTCTGGGCTTGCTCGCTGGCTGGGCTCTTCCCCCTTCCCCAAAGAGGTCCACTCGGTAAGCCTTCAAGCTCGGCTTCACCTGACAAACACTCACGCCAGGTGCCATCCTGAACACGTTCAGCCAGTACCCGATTAAACAAGTATGATCGTGCAGCTGAAATGGAAATATTATGACCTTTGTTAACTCGTCTCTTGTTGGATTTTCTTGTGTCGCGCTTTTGCCCACAGCGCTTTTCAAATTCCACCAGATTATTTGCATTTCGTCCAAAGCGTTGAATACCAAAATAGTTCGGCACGCCTTGCACAGCTATTCGTTGTAATTTTTCTTCCAGTGTTTCACAAGATGTTAAGTCACGAAGCAGAATTTCAAATTCATTTCCTCGATGAGCTCCACGACGTAATTTTCGTGAATATCTTCGGGTTTGTAACAATTCTACATTTAAATTATTAAGCTGCCGAAATTCTTCCAGATTTAATTCGAGGCTTTGCTCAGGCAGATAACAACTAAACCATTGTGTTGTAACTGCATGGCGATCTTTCATCCCCGCTACACCCACATCCATTTTTTTAATCGCAAAATATTTTGCCAGCATTTGCACGATATACTCGGTGTTTTCACCGGTTTTTCGCAATTGAAGATACAGGTGTTCACCACCCTCAGAGGAATCAAAACTCAATAACTCACGCACAATAAAATCGTCGGGCTGGCTTTTCAGTCGAGCCGAAAAAGGTGGTATACCGTAGGCATAGGGAAAATCAACTGAGAAAGCATTCTCAATCAGAGCAGATTCAGACATTATCGATCAACACACTGGCAAAAGCTGCAATGCCTTCTTTTCTACCTGTAAAACCCAGATACTCCGTGGTCGTTGCTTTGACACTGACAGCATCGACCTCAATACTAAGATCTTCTGCGATTTTTTGACGCATATGGGTAATATGAGGAGCCATTTTGGGTTGTTGCGCAACAATGGTGAGGTCAGCGTTACAAATGTAATATCCAGCGTGTTTTACTTGCGCGTATACCATTCTTAACAAGCTACGACTGTCTGCATTCTGGAACTGTGGATCGTTATCTGGAAAATGTTTACCTATGTCACCTAATGCGGCGGCCCCCAATAAAGCATCACACAAGGCATGTAACAATACATCTCCGTCTGAGTGTGCTTTTAAACCGTGGCTATGTGGTATTACCACGCCGCCTATCACGATTTTTTCACCTTCACAAAATGCGTGAACATCAAAACCTTGACCAATTCGCATTTATTCTCCCAATACTAGTGGTGCTGCTGCTGCAGTATATATTCAGCCAGCAACAAATCTTCTGGAACGGTAATTTTTATATTGTCTCTGCGTCCCATAACCAAATTTATCTTTCCATGCACATTTTCAATTGCAGAAGCTTCATCAGTCACCGCTGAACCGTCCAATTCACAAAAATCCAAAGCAGGTTTGAGTTCCTTTACCAAAAACATTTGCGGAGTTTGCGCTTGCCAAAGGTGATTCCTGTTTAGAGTAAGTTCAACTTCTGGATTAAGGTCGCAATGAATATCGCTTTTTACTTTTTTCACGGTATCCGCGACAGGAATTGCCAAAATGGCTCCACTATTTTCTCTCGTGCAATAGTCCATCAATGAAAGCACAGAATCGGTTGTAACACAGGGTCGCGCAGCATCGTGGACACAGGCCCACATGTCAACATTTTCATCCTGGTAACTGTCTAAGTGCGCGAGATACTCCAATGCACGCAACACCGATTCACTCCGGGTCTTGCCTCCGCTTACCATTTTGACTTTTGGGTGGTCGGCAATATCCAAACTTGGCCAATGAGTATCGCCTTCCTGGATGGCGACAACCACTCCACTTATGCGCTCAATGTCCAGGAATTTTTTAATAATTATTGAGAGTATCGGCTCGCCGTTAAGCTCAAGGTATTGTTTTGGTTGCTCGCTTTGCATCCGTGCACCTTCGCCTGCTGCTGGAATTACTGCCCAGATCTCTTGCTTTTTAGGGCTCATTATTGTTGTCCTGGTCTACTATCATGTACCAGGTTTCGCCTTCCTTGATCATGCCCAAGTCATTTCTCGCTTTTTCTTCAATCGCATCATAGCCATTTTTCAGGGCTGCGATTTCGGCTTCGAGTAAACGATTTCTTTCAAGCAGACGATTGTTTTCTTCCTTTTGTTTATTAATTTCAGATTGCAGCTTCACGTTGTGCGCAAGACTTCCTTCTCCAATCCACAACCGATATTGCAAGCCAATTAGAAGTGTGATTAAAACCAGGATTAACCATTTCATAATATTATTCTCTATTTCGCAAAGTATAAGCTTATTTTTTCCATTGCGAAAAGTGTGTTAGACGACGCGCGTAAGGGAATTCAGCCGTTTATCACCTTATGAAAAAAGCCCGACTGATTGTCGGGCTTGTTAATGTGTATTTGCAAACTATTTAAATTCCGCTCTTCCTCGATATGGCGCTTTCGCACCCAGTTCAGCCTCGATTCTCAGTAAACGATTATATTTGGCAACGCGGTCTGAACGCGACAATGAGCCAGTTTTAATCTGACCAGCAGCGGTCGCCACCGCCAAATCTGCAATAGTCGTATCTTCTGTTTCACCGGATCTGTGTGAGATCACAGCTGTATAGCCTGCGTCTTTCGCCATTTTAATTGCATCAAGCGTCTCACTCAGCGAACCAATTTGATTAAATTTTATGAGAATGGAATTGGCAATATTTTTATCAATGCCTTCTTTCAATATTTTTGTGTTGGTGACAAATAAATCGTCACCAACCAATTGGATTTTGTCGCCAATCTTTTTGGTTAGCACGTCCCAACCATCCCAATCACTTTCATCCATTCCATCTTCAATCGATAAGATAGGGTATTTGGAACTCAGATCCGAGAGATAATCGGCGAATTCCTCTGCACTGAATTTTTTGCCTTCTCCGCTCATATCGTACACACCGTCTTTGTAAAATTCAGACGATGCACAATCGAGTGCGAGCGTAATATCCTCGCCCAATTTATAACCTGCATTCGCAACGGCTTCAGCAATCGCTTCCAGCGCGCCTTCGTTAGAGGGTAAGTTTGGCGCGAATCCGCCTTCATCACCTACCGCAGTATTTAAACCACGAGCGGATAAAACTTTCTTCAGGCTGTGGAAAACTTCAGCACCCATTCTTAAGGCTTCAGTAAAGTTGGGCGCCGAAACCGGTTGAATCATAAATTCCTGAATATCAACATTGTTGTCAGCGTGTTCACCACCATTCACAATATTCATCATGGGTACCGGCATGGAATATTGACCGGGTGTGCCATTCACCTCAGCAATATGTGCATAGAGAGGTAAACCTTTATCTGTTGCAGCCGCTTTTGCCGCCGCAAGCGATACCGCAAGAATGGCATTCGCACCCAGATTTGCTTTGTTATCTGTACCGTCGGCATCAATCATGATCTGGTCAAGCTCACGTTGCGCTGAAGCGTCTTTGCCAACCAACAAAGGTCGAATTTTTTCATTAATATTTGCAACGGCTTTAAGCACACCTTTACCCAAGTATCGGTTTTTATCGCCATCACGCAGCTCAAGGGCCTCGCGCGAACCGGTTGACGCGCCAGAAGGTGCGCAGGCGCTGCCAACAACACCCGATTCCAACACTACTTCGGCCATAACAGTTGGATTGCCACGAGAGTCCATGACCTCAAATCCAATTACTTCAGCAATTTTACTCATAGAATTTTCCTGTATTTCTTTAATAGGGAGAGATTAATTAATCATTAAGGGAGGGAAACTTTTAACCAGCTCGTCGACTGCTTTTACTTCTTTCAAAAAAGTTTCCAGGTGTTCCAAAGGTAAGGCGCTTGGGCCATCACACAAGGCTTTGTCAGGGTCAGGATGAGCCTCCATAAATAATCCGGCTATCCCGACAGCAATTCCCGCTCTGGCTAATTCCGCGCTTTGGGCACGCCGCCCACTTGACGCCGCCCCCATAGGATCACGGCATTGCAGCGAATGTGTGACATCAAAAATTACCGGCATGCCACCGCACACTTCTTTCATCGTGCGAAAACCCAACATATCGACCACGAGATTATCGTAGCCCATGCACGCGCCACGCTCGCACAAAATTATTTGATCGTTGCCGCCCTCAATAAATTTTTCCACAATATTTTTCATTTGGCCGGGACTGAGGAACTGCGGTTTTTTAATATTAATCACCGCGCCTGTTTTTGCCATTGCTGCGACCAAATCGGTTTGCCTTGCCAAAAATGCAGGCAGTTGAATGACATCGACAACTTCCGCTACGGGTTGCGCCTGATGTGGTTCATGCACATCGGTAATAATCGGAACAGCAAACTCTGCCTTGATCGTTTCAAAAATTTTTAAGCCCTCTTCCATGCCAGGCCCACGATAGGAATTAATTGAGGACCGGTTAGCCTTGTCGAAAGACGCCTTAAAAACGTAGGGTATTTTGAGCTTATCCGTTACTTTCACATAGTGTTCAGCAACTCTTAACGCCAGCTCTTTGGACTCCAACACATTCATACCGCCAAAAAGTGTAAAGGCCCGGTCGTTTGCTACTTCAACTCCTCGCGCTCCGCTTCCCACTTGAATTATTCGATTTTGCATATTTCTCTCAATTCGTTTTTTGCTGAATACTTTTTTTTCTGAATACGTGTTTTACTAAATACACACCACTGCGAAACAGTCTTATACGTCCAACCTGGAATGAACGGCTTTCACAGCGTTACTATTTTTTCGATTTTAAAGCGGCAGCAATGTAGCTCGTAAATAAAGGGTGTCCATCACGCGGAGTTGAGGTAAATTCCGGGTGAAACTGGCAAGCCAAAAACCAGGGATGATTGCGAATTTCAACTACTTCAACAAGGGTATTGTCTGCAGACCAACCGCCAATGCTTAATCCCGCCTGTTGCATGCGTTCCACATAAGTATTGTTCACTTCATAACGATGGCGATGGCGCTCATCAATACTCGCGCTTGCATAAATTTCAGCCACTTTGGAGCCCGGCTCCAGGTGACATAACTGAGAACCCAAACGCATGGTTCCACCTAAATCGGAATCTTCATTGCGCTCTTCCCGCTTGCCGCTTACATCCATCCATTCAGTAATCAATCCAATTACCGGATGCGGTGTCTCTTTATTGAACTCAGTACTATTCGCCCCTTCCAGACCGAGGACATTGCGAGCAAACTCAATGACCGCACATTGCATACCCAAACAAATGCCTAAATAGGGGACACCGTTTTCCCGTGCGTAACGCACAGCCATGAGTTTTCCTTCCAGCCCACGTTCGCCAAACCCGCCGGGAACCAAAATTGCGTCCACCTCACCCAGTACATCCGTACCCTGCTCTTCCAGGTCCTCAGCATTAATGTGATTGATTTTAACCTTGGTACGTGTGTGAATGCCCGCATGACTCAAGGCCTCGTTCAGCGACTTGTAGGCATCCAGCAAATCCATGTATTTGCCCACCATTGCAATGGTCACTTCGTGTTCTGGATTGGCTTCACTTTCCACTACCTTGTCCCACTCGCGCAAGTCTGCTTCCGGCGCCTCTATACCAAATTTCTCCAACGCAAAGGAATCCAGATTGAATCCTTGCAGGAGTCGGGGAATCTTATAAATTGAGCTGGCATCAGGCAGGGGCACCACGGCCCGCTGCTCTACGTTTGTAAACAGGGATATTTTTCGACGTGAATCCACATCAATTTCCTTGTCGGAGCGGCAAAGAAGCACATCTGGCTGCAAACCTATCGATCTCAACTCTTTTACAGAATGTTGCGTAGGCTTGGTTTTGGTTTCGCCCGCCGTTGCAATATAGGGAACCAGGGTTAGATGCATTAGCAAGGCATTCTGACTTCCCAGTTCAACTTTTAATTGGCGAACAGCTTCAAGAAAAGGTTGCGACTCGATATCACCCACGGTTCCGCCGATTTCAACTAAGGCAATATCAGCGCCCTCGCCACCTATGAGAATGCGACGTTTTATTTCGTCGGTAATGTGCGGAATAACCTGAACTGTACCCCCTAAATAATCCCCTCTTCGCTCTCGACGCAAAACGGTTTCATAGACTCGACCAGTTGTAAAATTATTACGTTTATTCATGCGAGTGCGTATGAAGCGTTCGTAATGGCCGAGATCCAAGTCGGTTTCTGCACCATCGTCAGTGACAAATACCTCACCGTGTTGAAATGGGCTCATTGTGCCAGGATCAACGTTAATATAGGGATCAAGTTTGAGGATGGTAACCTTGAGGTTGCGGGCTTCAAGCAAAGCTGCGAGAGACGCAGAAGCGATGCCTTTTCCCAGTGAAGATACTACACCGCCGGTTACAAAAATAAATCGCGTATTCTTCTGGCCATCTGTTGACATGTATTCACATTCCAAAAAATCCCGCCGCGCTTGGGTTGATTGCCAAGTGCATTAAGATCTCAAAAAAACAAATTTGGAGGGCGCAAATACGCCCGTAAGATGGGACGCCAGATTACCAGAACACGGCCCCAAGCTCAATGTGGTTTTTGAATTGCTCAGCTTTTAAATTAGGACAAACGCCAACGCCTGTCTTCAGCTCGACGGATGTACTGACGCCTATCGTCTTCAAATCGCACAGCTTCACGACGATCCAGTTCTTGTCGCCGATCCACATAGCTGCGCAGATCAATACGGTAGGCCGCACGCTTGCTTTCCAGATTTTGCATCGTTTTCTGTTCTTCGTTTTGGGTTTGATTGGCGTCGTCTATATCAGCCAAACTCAGTTCGCCTTCGGCTGCGCCTTTCCTTTTATCGGGTAACATACGAAAAATCCTTTTCGTTTAATGAACCTTGTTATGAACCTTGTTGTGTTTCAAGTACACACAATGTGAGAGTTTACTGCAAGGTGAATATTCACCGCATGGGTAGCATCGCCTAAATTTGATGCAGTGCAAGCTTTTGCTAAAAAAAAAGAAAATAAGAAGCTTTCCGAAAGAAAATCTAGTGCAGCTTCCAGGCAAAGGACCAGGACTCTGCACCCTCACAGACAAAAAGATCCCCCACGGCCACCAAAGTAGCCCCCTTGTAAATGAGCGGAACCTGATCGCGCCACCACGGTTCCAGCTTATACTCTTGCAGCAATTTCTTCAGGCTTTGGGAATGCATTCGATTTGCAGGCCGACATTTTTCACCACCCTGGCGAAACCTGATATTAAAGTGGGTAGCTTCACCTGCAATACAAATCAGGCAGGAGCCGTCTTCAAATTGCAAAGGCGTTTCACTATGCCAGTCTCGCGCGACCAAAACAGAGTTTGAATTTTCGGGCGGATGCAAATACAAACGATCAGCGAAACGTCTAAATATCCAATGGCGGGTTTTCACTTCGGGTTTTGCATCTTGCCGTGCGGTGATGATCTTTTCAATTTGTCGTAATTGCGGCTCTGAAGGCAAGGCAAGGCCCTGTGATTCCAGCCAATAACGTAACACATGTTTTTGTCTTAATGGGCTCAAAGTACATAAGACAGACAGGGACAGGCTTTCACCTAATCTCGCCTTTTGTACATCACAGGTTTTTAAATCCTGGCTTGCGTACTCATTTAATAAGGCCTTTTCTTCATTCAAAAACTCCGCACAGCGCGCAATCTGCTGGTCCGCGCGGGGCCATCGAGTGCTAATCAGAGGAATAAGTTTTTGGCGAATAAAATTGCGATCAAAATTTACATCGCTATTGCTTTCATCATTTATCCACTGCAAATTCTCTCGTTGCGCATATTCCTCAATTTGTTTTCGGCTTAAGCCAAGCATCGGGCGCAACATGTTTCCCAACCCTAACTTGCGTTCTTTTTTGATTCCCAATAAGCCTGTTAGACCACTACCGCGAAACATCCTGAACAACAGAGTCTCTGATTGATCATTGGCATGATGCGCCGTCAAAAGGATGTCTTGCTTTTGCAAGCATTGTTCAAAAACGTGATAGCGAGCTTGCCGAGCGGCATCCTCCAAACCTTCACCGCGATTTTCCACTTTAACTTTGTATACCGTAATTTCGACTGCATGCTGTTGTGCCCAATGCTCGCAGTGGTATTGCCACTCTTCCGCATTGTCAGAAAGTTGGTGATTAACGTGTAGTGCTTTAAATTGAATTTGATTTTTTAGTAATAAATCGAACAACACTGTGGAATCCATGCCACCGCTAAAAGCCAAGTAAACTGTACTTGCCTGCTTGAGCTGCGACAAATTTTCTTGTAAAACGTTTTCTGTTGCAGTCAGCATAGAAAAATAAAACCAGATGGAAACGAAACAAACAAAACAAGATTATGGCACCTGGAGCTCGATAATTGACGCTTCAATGGTTGGTGGAAAAACACCGCAAATCAACGAACCTAAAATTGCCGGGGGCCAATTGTATTTTTTATTGTCATTACCTGAGCAAAAAAATCGAAACACTATTATGCGCTACGATGGCGAATCGAGCCAATCATTGTTGCCTCGCCCGATCAATGTTAAATCGAAAGTCCATGAATACGGTGGTGGAGCTTATACCATCGGCGACCAAACTCTATTTTTTGTACTCGCTGATGATCAGCGTATTTATCGTCTCCCAACGGGGCTAGAGCCAGCGAGTTCTCAAGCCCAACCCGAAGCTTTAACCGAGGACACTGACGGCAAACTCCGCTTTGCAGATCTCGAATGGGACGCGAAAAGGCAGAGGTTGATTGCAGTTTGCGAAGATCACAGGGTCGACAATCAGGAAGCCAGCACCTATCTGGTCTCCATCGATTGTCGCAAGGAGACGCCAGGCAAGCTGCGGAAAATTGTGTGGGGCAGTGATTTTTACTCCAACCCCCGACTTTCACCCGAGGGAGACTATCTGTGCTGGATAAGTTGGCGTCACCCTGACATGCCCTGGGATAAGAGTGATTTACACCTCGCCCAACTTGACGACGCCGGTGCGCTCATCTCACAAATTAAGATAGGTCAGGATAGTGAAAGCTTGTGCCAACCGAGATGGTCTCCAAAAGGCGAGTTATTTGTTGTGTCAGATCGCAGCCAATGGTGGAACATTTACCATTGCGAAGGATTTTTAAACGCCAGAAGCAAACTACAAGCCCCTTCTCTTCAGAATATTTATCCTTGCGAAGCCGAGTTTGCTACACCCCCATGGACATTCAATATGTCTAATTATCAATTTCTCAACAGCGATGAAATTCTGGCGAGTTTCACCCGGAACGGACATTGGCAGCTTTGCAAGCTAAGTCGAAATCAAACTGAATGGCAATGCGAGTTGAATCCGCTTCCGTTTTCTCAAAATGAAAAACCCTGTTTAACTTACGGCATCGACGCTTCGCAGAATAATGCAGTCTTTATCCAGGCGAATGCCTTTGAAAGTCCCAGCATTCACTTTTATCAAAACAGAAAATCCCTTTTAAGTTTCAGCGATTTGGCCCTGGAAACATCTTGGGTTTCAGAAGCCCAAAGTGTCACATTTTTGAGTTCTCGAAATGAACAAGTCCACAGCTTTTATTATGCGCCGAAAAATCCATTATTTTCTGATGATGAACTATCCCTTCCACCGACAATTGTGATTTGTCACGGCGGGCCAACAGGTGCAAGTGATTGTTCATTGAATATGAAAATTCAATATTGGACCAGCCGTGGATTCGCCGTCATGGATGTGAATTATCGCGGTAGCACTGGATTTGGCAGAACTTATCGAGAACGGCTCTACGGGCAATGGGGCGTGTTGGACGTTGACGATCTCTTTGCGGCTGCAAGCTTTCTAATTGAAAGCAAGTTGGCAGATCCTGACAGATTGATCATTAAAGGCAGCAGTGCAGGCGGCTATTCCGTGCTGGCCGCATTGGCAAACAGCACGCTTTTTTCTGCAGGCGTCAGTTTATATGGCATTGCCGATCTTGAAATATTGGCGAACGATACACATAAATTTGAGGCGCGTTATCTCGACAAACTGATAGGACCTTACCCGGAAGAAAAAGCACTTTATCGTGCTCGATCGCCTTTATACAACGTCGATCAGTTCTCCTGCCCCTTACTGGTATTTCAGGGCTTGGAAGATAAAGTAGTACCACCCAATCAAGCCGAAATGATTGTCGACGCCGTGCGACAAAAAGGCTTACCGGTTGCATACAGAACATTTGCAGACGAAGGCCACGGCTTTCGTAATATTGATAATATTTCAACCATGCTTAACGACGAATTATATTTTTATTGTCGAATTTTCTCGCTTCCACTACCGGAAGACTGTACAAGCAATCTCACTATTCACAATCTCGACAATTAAACCATGGGACGCTGGCGACCACCTCAAAAACGCGGATCACCTTATATCACTCAAGAAGGTGCGAACAGCCTGCAAAAAGAATTAACTCAACTTTGGAAGGTGGAGCGACCTCAAGTGGTTGACGCGGTACACGAAGCGGCAAAAAATGGTGATCGCTCCGAGAACGGCGACTATATCTACGGGAAAAGACGCTTACGAGAAATTGATCGCAGAGTGCGCTATTTGTCAAAAAGACTGGACGAACTCAATATTGTTGATCGCATTCCCGAAGAAAAAAATAAGGTGTTTTTCGGTGCGTGGGTCACGCTTGAGGATGACAGGGGTAATGCAAATGAATATCGCATCGTCGGCCCCGATGAGTTTGATATCAAACTGAAAAAATTAAGTATGGATTCACCCTTGGCTCAGGCCATTTTAGGCAAACGATTGGATGACGAGGTGCATGTTTTACTGCCAGAAGGAAAGAAAAACTTCTACATTACAAATATTCGCTATGCATAATTCACCGATCAGTATTTGAGTACGAGCCCTTTCTTTTGATAATCCCTGAGTGACACATCAAAACTTCCATCTTTCCAGACTTGCTTGATTAAAAAACGTTTAGGTAAATCGCCCGACTGTATTAAAGCCAAGTCTATAATTTTTTCTTTTTTCAGGGGCTTTTTATTTTCATCCAATAAAAGAATGACACGTGGCAAATGTCTCAACTGCGGGTTTGCCTCAACAACTATTCCAACCTCTCCATTATACAATTCGACCAAACTTCCAGCGGGGTATAAACCGATTGTTTGAATAAATTTGAGAGCCAATTGCTCATCAAATTGCTTGCCGCGTTCCGCATAAATTATTTTCAAGGCTTGCGTTGATGTTTTAGCTTCGTCGTAGCAACGATCAGCCGTCATTGCATCGTAGGCATCAACGAGGCAGATAATGCGTGAATAATAGGAGATTCCCGCAGCGGGTAATTTTCTTGGGTAACCTTCGCCATCAATTCTTTCATGATGACTATAGGCCACATCGATGGCACCGCCATACACACCAGATGTTGACATCAACAGGTTTCTACCGTGCACCGTATGCGCCTTCATCATATTGAATTCTTTCGTTGTCAGTGCAGCTGGCTTGTCCACAATCTCCTGAGGGACGCGCATTTTGCCCACATCGTGTAGCAATCCGCACATACCGATCTTCTCTAACTCTTGCTCGGAGAAACCCAACTGCCTACCGAAGGCGATCGCTAAAATACACACATTCAAACAATGCTCGGCTGTATATTCTTGCCGCTCTCTTATTCGACTCATCCAAAGTAAGGCATCGGGATGACGAATAACAGACTGCACACAACCATGCACGGTTTCACGAGCCTGTTTGGTATCCAACGCTTCTCCCAAGCGAATATTTTCCATCATGTTGTGTGTGACTGAGCGTGCTTCGCGAAAAGTTTTATAGATTTTTTTGTGTTCGGACTGAATATCCGTTTGATACTCAGGTAAACCAACCGAGCGCACTTGAGTTGCCGTACCCACATTTGAACTCGGTCCCAAGGGGCCTTTGTGATGCTGATTTTTGTCGATAAAAACGTGCTCACAAAACTCAGCAACAATTTCTATATCTTCGCGATCCTCGATCAGAAACCCCTGCATGATAAAGGGCGTATCCAACCAGTCTCTATCAAGTTTGCAGACATACATGCCAACTCGCAAATCGGCGACATGTACCTTTTGAATATTGGAACTCACAAATTTGCAACCCAAACGCTTGGTGTAAACCGAAAACCTAGGGAACCTCTGAAAAAAGAGAATATTTTTCAGAGGCTCCCTCGTTATTTCTTCTTTGAGTATAGTTTGCAGAGGCGAACTTGCTATTCGAATTGACTGTTAAATTACGTCCAATACAGCGTGGCAAAAGCCAGATAAATTTTCGGTATTGAGGCCCGCCACATTAATCCGACTGCTACCCACCATATACACCGCATGTTCCTTTGCGAGGGTTTCGACTTGACCCGCACTTAATCCCAGAAAAGAAAACATGCCTTTTTCTCTTTCGATAAAATCAAAGCGTGAACCTGCACCGGCTTCCCGCATTGCCTCAACCAGTTGGCTTCGCATTCCACTGATGCGTTCTCTCATTATTCTGAGTTCTGTTGTCCATGAGGCATACAGATCCGGGTCGGCGAGAATGTGTGCAACAATAGAAGCGCCGTGCGCAGGTGGCATGGAATAAATACCGCGAACAATGTTTGCCAGATGACTACTGACCACCCCGGCTTGCTGTGAATCATTGGTCACGACTCCCACCGCACCTGTACGTTCACGGTATAAACCAAAGTTCTTGGAACAAGAAATGGAAACCAACAATTCGGGGACGGCATCTGCTAGCAATCGTAAGCCATAAGCATCTTCATCAATACCCTCGCCAAAACCCTGATAAGCCATATCCACAAACGGAATCAAAGATCGCTTCTTTATGATGTCTGCCACCTGCTGCCACTGATTCTGACTTAGATCGGCACCACATGGATTATGACAACAGGCGTGCAGCAACACATAATCTCCATTGGGTATTGCGGCGAGATCTTCCAACAACTCGTTTATTCGCAATTCATGTTGATTGTAGTCATAGTAGCGATAGGTTTTTATTTCTAATCCCGCATCACCCAATAGGGGTTGGTGATTTGCCCAGGTCGGATCGCTCACCCAGATGCAGGCGTCACTTTTGGCACGCACAATAAGTTCTGCAGCTACACGCAAAGCACCACATCCACCAGGCGTTTGTACAAACACGGCTCGACCACTGTCGAGCACCGAATGAGTCTTACCCAAAGCAAGTTCTCCAATGAGCCGGTTAAATCCTGTATCCCCTGCTGGCCCCACATAAGTTTTGCTTGTTTCATTTTCCAACAGCCATTTTTCTGCGGCTTTTACCACTTTCAGAATAGGCGTTAACCCTTCAGCCGTTCTAAACACACCCACACCCAAATCTAATTTGTGCTCTCGATTATCTTCTTTGAAGCGTGCCATTAGGCCAAGAATGGGGTCGGCGGAAAGCGGATTTAACACTTGAAACATAATGCTTGGTCTTTTAGTCATTTCGAAAGCGTGGGATTATAGCAAGCGTGAGCACAAAGATGAGCAGAAACATGAGCACAGAACTGGATAAATACGACCTCAAAATACTGCGAGCCATTCAGGCAAACGCAGAAATTTCGATGGTAGATTTGGGAGAAAAAATCGGGCTCTCTCATACACCTTGCTGGCGACGGATGAAACGCCTGGAAGAAGATGGGTTTATCAGGCAACGGGTTACTTTATTGGACAGTAAAAAGCTTGATCTTGGCGTTTCAGTTCATGCCTACATCACCATCAAGAGTCATGACGAAGACTCACTCACTGCGTTTGAATCTGCCGTACAAAATGTAAAGGAAATCGTTGAGTGTTATTCCATTACTGGAGAAAAAGATTATTTACTGAGGATAGTGGTAGCAAGTGTAGACAGATACGAACGACTATTGAAAGAGACACTGGTTCATCTTCCCAACGTCGCCTCGGTCAATTCGGTCTTTGCACTTAAGCAAGTAAAATATACAACGCAACTTCCTCTACCCGATTAACAAACACATATTCTACTGGAGCAACTGGCCCGGCTCGGCTTTAAAGGTGAATATCCCAGGGTCAAGTTGTCGCAGTGCGTAGGCCTTAAGAAACCATTGCAAGAATTCGTTGGTTGAAACCGGCTTTAAAAAGTAATAACCCTGCATTACATAACATCCAAGCTCAATTAGCGTGTTCATTTGCTTCTCATTTTCAACACCTTCGGCTACCAAACGCAAGTTCAAACCGTTGGCGAGCGAAACGATGCCCCGTGTGAGTCGCCGGTCCTGAACACTTTCCACAATATTTGAAACAAATGAGCGATCAAGCTTGACAGTATCAATCGGCAAAGTACGCAGATAGTTCAAAGAGGAGTAGCCTGTGCCAAAATCATCAAGACTAATGCAAACACCCAGGGATTTAACAGCATGGACAATTTTTTTAGCCTTGGTCGGATCTTCAATTAAAACGGCCTCAGTAATTTCTGCTTCGAGCAAGGAAGGATCAATTTCATATTCTTCAATAGCTTGTTGTAGCACATCCACAATTTTAAAATCGTGAAAATGTCTGCCAGATAAATTAAAAGCAATTGGAATGGGGGAATTAAATAAAGCCGTCCACTGTTTCTGCTTTTTACAACATTCACGAATTACAAAATAATCAATTTCCGCAATTAAGCCAGCCTCTTCGGCAAAGGGCACAAATTTATCTGGAGTAACAAATCCCTCTTTAGGGTGATTCCAACGCACCAAGGCCTCACAACCCACTACAATTTTTTCAATTGAATTAATCTTAGGCTGCACATAGATTTCCAAATCTCCTTTTTTCAGTGCTGGTTTCAGTTCACTTATAATCAGCAGCCTAAATTTAACATCTTCCTTCATACCTTTGGTAAAGATACATATCTGATTTTTCCCAGCCGCTTTTGCACGATACATTGCTACATCGGCATGCCGTTTGATATCGCTTGCGTTGTTGCCATGATCTGGAAACACCGCCCCACCTATGCTAACGCCCGTTTTGATACGTTCATTGTTTATGACAAAATCGCGCCCCAATTTGGCTAGAACTTTTCTTGCTATCGATTCGGCATGATCGAGAGAGTTTAAGTCGTTTAGCAAAACCAAAAATTCGTCACCGCCAATTCTGCATACCAGATCTTCTGATCGTACGGTTGACTTCAGGCGAAATGCCACTTCAATTAAAAGCTGATCGCCAAATTCATGACCTTTCGTGTCATTTATGGCTTTAAAATCATCCAAATCCAAAAGCAAACAGGCAAACTTATTCCCGCATCTCACAGTGTGCTCAACGCTGTGCGCAAAGCGTTCATCCATCAAAGCACGATTAGGCAATCCCGTTAAATTGTCATGGAAGGCACGGTAGCGAAATTCTTCCGCTAATTTCTCTAATTCGTTGGTTCTCTGCCTGACCTGTTTTTCTAACATGTCGTCGCGATGTTCGATGTGATTTAACATTTGATTAAACGTTTTACTCAAACGACCAATCTCATCGGAAGAATTTACCGTCGTCCTCAGACTGTAGTCTCCGGTTTCAGCGATCTTTTGTGAAGTATCATGCAAGCTAATAAGTGGACTGAGTGCATTTTTTATCATTGGATGGGCAATGGAAATAGCTGTCATCAACACAATCAACGAAACAGTAATCAAAAATATAACTATGGCAAAATTTTGTTGCGTGATTTCCAGGCCAGAAACAACTAATTTGAGTTTACCAACAACTTCGCCCTGAAAAACAATATCTGTTGTTAACTCAACCGCACTCAGGTTATTTCTACCCTCGACGTTTTCATTGGTATATTGGCTAAACAACTCGCCAGCGCGATTGAACACTTTGACATTCATAACCGTGGGGTCTGCACGAAATGTTGCCAGAATCTCCGTTGTCGTAGGTAAATCTTCAAACAATACCGATAAGGCAATATTTTCGCTGATAATATCAGCCTCAATTTGCATACGAGAAACCAGATCTTCTTTCGCCAGTCGAGAATAGTTCCAAATTACTGCGGAGCCAATTGCCAAAGTTGCAGCCAGGACAATAACCATAGTGACGAACATGAGCCGAGGACGGATTCCATAATGACTAAAATCATTCAGGTTTTTTAGTCTCATTGGGTGGCCCTACGTGAAAGTCTGATCAATTTTGAGCTCGCTCTAAATCCCTTGGCATTGAGTTTTTCAACATTGATATCAAACATCAGTTTGTTTTTGTTTGAAAACAAATGAATATCACCTTTAAATTGATACGCTCCCTCGGTAATCAACAGTATTTTTTCTGGCACCGGCGAGAGATCCGAACCGACATCATCCAGATTGACATACAAAGCATGACAACCCCTCAGATCTTCATCTTTGAGGTTTTCAATCAGGCGAATTTGCAGATCGTGGCTTCCACTTTTCTTATTTTTAATCGTACTCAATTGAAAGTGATCCTGCTTATCGCTGGTTACAGCACACAGCTCAAATTTGTTTTGTGTAAATGCGGTATTTTTAGGCCAGACTATCAGACTTGAAAAATAATAAAGATAGGCACTTCTTAGAGCGTGAAGGTTTTGATTGGCGTAGGTATTCAAACTGACCATAAAACTCAGCGCCAGCAATACCCCCAAGCAAGGAAAAGCTCGCATTTTTTTAGTTATCACTTCTCGTAGCAACACCGTACTAATCCACCACCACGCTTAATGCACAAAGCTCATGCGAATTAAGGTGTAAGGCTCCACCTGCAACACTCGCGTACTGAATTCTTCGCGCATTGCTTCAGCATGTTTTTTACCGAGGTTTCCCGCAATAAGTTCCAGGCTCAAGTTCTCGCGAAACTTCCACTCAAAATTAAGGTCAGCCAAGCTATAGTCATTCACTTCGCCCAGATTCGCACCTTCTCGCTCGAATATACTAATTGTCTTATCCACATCTTTTGCAGACCGAAAGTGAATATTGAATATAAGTGATGGACTAAGCTCAAAGGTATTTAACCAACTTAAAGTCGAACTATCGATTTTTTCCATCTGATTAATTTCAACATAACTATAGGAAAAATTACTATTCCAATTCTCTGTAACCTGAGCGCGCGCACT
>JBNKVX010000025.1:0-42974 GCA_050299435.1 Cellvibrionaceae bacterium
TCCAAACGTCTCAATTCGCTCATCACTGCGCGAATATTGGATTTTGCCGCGATAAAAAACACTTCGTCATCCGCTTCTATAATCGTAGAACCACTTGGTGTAATGGGCCGGTTTCGGCGGTAAATTGCTGCAACACGCGTTTCGACTTTCGGCATGTGTTTACTTAAGTAACGCAGTTCTTGGCCGACCAAAGGACCGCCGTAGTAGGCTCTAACTGCAACGAGCTGTGCTCTGCCACCGGCAAAATCCAGAACTTGCAGCGCACCGGGTTGTTCGATCAATTTGAAAATGTAATTCGAAACCAATTGCTCGGGGCTGATAATGACATCGACTGGCACCGCGTCATTGTGGAAGAGGCCTTCATAGGACGCGTATTCCTGGGCGCGAATACGTGCAATCTTTGTTGGGGTGCGAAAGAGGCTGTGGGCAATTTGGCAAGCGACCATATTGATTTCGTCGATACCGGTCACGGCAATAAGCATGTCGGCATCTTCGATACCGGCTTGTAATAGGACGCCTGGGTGCGAAGCGTGACCGACTACGACACCAATATCAATACGATTTCGCAGTTCCTGCAAACTGGCTTCGTCACTGTCGACAACGGTAATATCGTTAGCTTCACTGGAAAGGTTGGCTGCTAGCGTACCGCCGACTCTTCCTGCCCCTAAAATAATAATTTTCATATGTATCTAAGTAGACTATTCCCAGTGATTTTGCCTGGTCATGGCCTATGTTTAGCCCTAATAGCGCGCAAGCTTAGCAAGAACTCGGTACTTACGCAGTATTTTGAATTTAAAAACGAAAATTAACTAATGCTTCTTAATCAAACGAGCGTAATAAAAACCATCGTGGCAATTTATGTGAGGAAGGAGTTGGCGACCTACCGACCGCTCTATTCCCCATTTAGCTGAAATAGTATCGTGAAGAGCATCATCACGTTCATTGAGAAATGCGTTCACTACTTCTTCATTTTCTTGCGGTAACACGGAACAGGTGGCATAGACCAAAATGCCTCCGGGAGTGAGGGTTTGCCAAATCGCATTCAGAATTCGGGTCTGCAGCTCGGCGAGTGCAACTAAATCAGAGGCTTGTTTCAGCAGTTTGATATCGGGATGTCTGCGAATAACACCGGTCGCCGAGCAAGGTACATCCAATAAGATACCGTCAAACGGTCTTCCGTCCCACCAGGTTTGGGGATCGCTAGCATCACCCAGTTTTAAGTTTGCCTGATGGTTGAGGCGAGAAAAATTATCGCGAACGCGCTGCAGGCGAGATTCATCGATGTCTATGCACACTAATTCACCAATGTGTGGATCACTTTCAATAATGTGTGCAGCTTTGCCGCCAGGTGCGCAACAAGCATCTAATACTCGTGAGCCCGGAGCGAGGGACAATAAATTTGCCGCTATCTGAGCCCCTTCATCCTGCACACTGAAAAGACCACTAGCGTAACCCGGCAAATCCTTAACAGCGACGGGCGTTAACAATTGGATGCCGTGATGTGAATTTTCTGTTTCTATAAAATCCAGGTTTTCTTTTTGCAAACATTTTCGGTAAGTGCTGAGATCGGTCTTAAGTGGATTAATGCGAATAGTTAAAGGTGGTCGCGAGTTGTTTGCACGTAAAATATTTTCCCAATGATCAGGCCACGCTTGCTGAATTTTTTCAATAAACCAGCTTGGATGTGACCATAAAAATGACAAATCATCCACAAAACTGGATTCTAGTTCGGCTTTGCGACGTTGGTACTGCCTCAACACGCCGTTGATAAGTTTTGTCGCCCAGGGCTTTTTAATTTTTTTTGCTGCGTCAACGCATTCTGAAATTGCGGCATGATCGGGAACACGTAATTCACGCATTTGATACAAACCCAGAATGATTATTGCGTAAACATCTTTATCTTTCGCTCTTAAAGGTTTGTCGATAAGTAGAGATGCTAACTTATCCAGTTGGTGAAACACTCTTAATGCACCGAAACACAACTCCTGAAAGAAAGCCTTATCTTGCTGATCAATCTGACTGATGATGCGTTCAAAGCCGACTGAAAGCGAGGCTTTCCCTCCTATTACTGGCGCGAGTGTTCTTGCGGCTAAAGCGCGAGTGTTCATTAAATTCGTGTGTTCATTAAATTAGTGTTCCTTGTTTGAAATAAATACACTCCCAACATGTACAAGATTAGCGTTTCCGTTTAAAAATTGTTTAACACTCATCAACTTTTTACCCGGTAATTGCAAAGCTAATATATTTAATGCGCCTTTCTTACACGCAACCAAAATACCGTCCTGGCTGACTTTAATAACCTCTCCTGGTTTGTTGTGACTGCAATTCATATGAATTGGTATTGCCGAATAAATTCTGAATCGTTCCCCTTGAAGTTGTGTGTAACAAACAGGCACAGGGTTAAAGGCGCGAATTTTTCTTGCCAAGCTTTCCGCGTCACTCGACCAATCAAGATTAGCCTCTTGTTTAACTAATTTTTTTGCGTAATTACTTTGTGAATCGTCCTGAGCTTCTGCGATTTCTTTTCCTTGCGCGAGTAAATCGAGCACTTTCAACAAAGCTGGCGGACCAATTTCTAGCAAGCGGTTGTGCAGGGTTCCCGCCGTATCATCATCATTTATCGGACAACTGGCTTTCAAAAGCATATTGCCCGTGTCTAGCCCTTCGTCCATTTGCATAATGGTAATGCCGGTTTCTTTATCTCCCGCTTCTATTGCACGTTGAATCGGCGCGGCGCCTCGCCAGCGAGGAAGCAAAGAAGCGTGCACGTTGAGGCAGCCAAATGCAGGTGTATCCAAAATAAAAGCAGGCAGCATCAAACCGTAGGCCACTACCACCATGACATCTGCATTTAATAAACGCAGTCTTTGTTGTTCATCAAGTGACTTAAGACTCTCGGGCTGAAAAACCGGTATTTTGTGTTCAAAAGCCAGTATTTTTACTGGGCTGGGTGCCAATACCTTGCCTCTTCCGGTTGGGCGATCAGGCTGGGTATAAACGCCCACCACAGAATGTTGGGAATCGATAAGAGCGCGCAAATGCTCTGCTGCGAAAACCGGTGTCCCCGCGAATACAATTCGCAAGCTGTTGGATTCTTCCATGTGAGACAAGCCCTAAGTGGTGCTGCTTGAAGCAAGCGCTGATTTGTGTTGTTTTTCTAGCTTTTTGCGGATTCGGAGGCGTTTGACATTGGAAATATAGTCAACGAACAGCTTGCCTTTAAGGTGGTCAACCTCGTGTTGAATACAGACGGCCAATAGTCCCTCAGGTTCTATTTCGAAGGCTTCACCTTCCCGATTGAGAGCTTTAACACGTACATGACGCGGTCGCGTAATTTCTTCAAAAAAGCCTGGCACAGATAAACAGCCTTCTTCATAGTCGAAAAGTGTTTCATCCAGCACCGTAATCTCAGGATTGATAAATACATGAGGTTCAGTCTTGCCTTCACTGATATCAATCACTATAACTTGTTTGTGCACGTTAACTTGAGTCGCAGCCAGACCAATGCCGGGCGCGGCGTACATAGTTTCGAACATGTCATCAACAAGTGTTCTAATCGATTCGTCGACCTCAGTGACAGGTTTTGCGATGGTGCGTAATCGTGGATCTGGGAATTCGAGTATTGGTAGTAAGGCCATTTGCGTTTTTACTTCAGGATAATTACGTGACAAACTTCCAGTAATAAGCTAACTTTCGCTGCTAACATTATGATCAAAAAGGAGTTATACTCTTTTTTAAAGGCGACAGAAAGCGATCAGAAAGCGAAAAAGCAACTTAATAAGTTAGAGCGTACAGTTTTATATTATAACGCCTTGCCGAAATGAACAGGATTTTTACGATGAAAAAATATTTTATCGGTTTGACCCTGGCCGTATTACTGGCCAATTTGGCATTTGCGCAGCCGCGTCTGCGTGAGGATGTGCCGGATACTTACACAGTGGTTCGGGGAGATACGCTCTGGGATATTTCGGAAACCTTTCTGCAGAATCCCTGGTTGTGGCCAGAAATTTGGCACGTAAACACACAAATCCATAACCCTCACCTAATATATCCCGGCGATGTTATTCGCCTGATTTACCTGGATGGGCAACCGCGATTGACTGTTACAAATCGCCCAGGCCCTGTTATGAAACTGACCCCAAATGCCCGCGTACTCAGTGAAGCAGAAGCCATTGATACCATTCCACTTGATAAGATAAACAGCTTCCTTAGTCGCTCACGTATTGTGACTAAAGAGGAGCTTGAACAAGCGCCTTATGTGGTTGCCGGTGGCGATGATCATTTGATTGTGGGTGCTGGAGATCGTTTCTACGCGGTTGGATCTTTCACCGGTGACGAAGCGGTTTACGGTGTTTATAGAAAAGGTGAAGAGTACCGGGATCCGGAAACACGGGAGCGTTTGGGGATTCAGGCTTTAGACATCGGTTCAGCTGAGCTGCGATCAATCGATGAAGAGGTCGGAACTTTGCTTGCTACACGCTCAACGGAGGAAATTCGCATTGGCGATCGTCTGTTGCGAGAAGAGGAGCGACCAATCGATTCAACATTTTTCCCTTCTCCCCCTGCGGGCAACATAGAAGGCGTAATATTGGTTGTTGAGGGCGGCCTCACCCAAGTTGGAAAAATGGATGTGGTTGTGATTAATCGCGGTGCACGCGAAGGTGTTGTGCCGGGCAATGTGTTTGCTGTGTACAAACGCGGAGAGAGAATTCGTGACCGCGTTGAAGGTGGAAAAGTTAAACTACCGGATGAACGTGCCGGCTTACTCATGATATTCAGAGCCTTTGAAAAGGTCAGTTTGGGATTAGTATTGGAAGCTGATCAAGGTCTTGCGGTTAACGATCTCGTACGTAGCCCCTAAAACCCACAAAAAGTCCTCCAGGCGCGTATAATCGCGCCTAATTCTGTTAACTATTCAAGGATGAAGTATGTTTAACACTCAAGTTGCCAATCTCATTTTTTTCCAACTATTACCCGGCGTCGGTAGCGGTTTCTATTGGAAGTTGCGAAAAGCATTTCCCTCGATAAAACATGCTTTGGAATCGCCTGTTGAAAACTTGCGGGCCTATCTCCCGGATGAAGCGATCACTGCTCTCATTGAACATCGTCAACAGGGCGCAAGGAGTAGCCCGAATTTAAAGGTTGAAGAGACATTAAACTGGGCTGCAGAAAATAATGTTCACCTAATTCATAGGGATCACGAAAATTACCCTGAGTTATTGCGGGAAATTCGTCGAGCCCCGCCCTTGCTTTATGTAAAAGGGGACGTGCATTGTTTGAGCTTGCCACAAATTGGAATTGTCGGTTCTCGCAAACCCAGCCCGGCGGGCAACACCATGGCTAAAATGTTCGCGACAGATTTAGCCGACTCAGGTTTTGTGATAACCAGTGGCCTTGCGCTTGGTGTGGATTCACAAGCTCACGAAGGCGCGGTGAAAGTAGGTGGCAAAACCATCGCAGTGTTAGGGACAGGAATCGATAAAATTTACCCCTTACGCAATCGATTGCTCGCCGAAAGAATTATAGAAAGTGGCGGAGCCATCGTTTCGGAATTTCCGATAGGAACCGCCGCCCTCGCGCAAAATTTCCCGCAGCGAAACAGAATTATCAGCGGACTAAGTGCGGGTGTACTTGTTGTAGAGGCTGCAATAAAAAGCGGTTCATTGATTACTGCACGTTATGCACTTCAACAAAATCGCGAAGTATTTGCGATTCCAGGCTCAATTAACAACCCCTTGGCTCGAGGCTGTCATTCATTGATTAAAGACGGAGCAAAACTGGTTGAATGTTCACAAGATATTGTCGATGAGCTGAGTGGATTTTTGGGCTTGGCCTCTGAACACTTGGTGAGCCATGGGAAGCACGCTCCAAAACCTCACGCGCCCAGTGAACTTGAAGAGATCGTTCTGGAACATTTAGATTTTGCCAACACCTCTATTGATACCCTTGCCCAGCGTTGCGAGCTTTCAGTGGGAGATATTATGTCCGTACTGCTTACCATGGAATTAAAAGGCCTTGTGAGCTCAACGGGCAACGGCTATATGAGAATTGTAGAAACGGCGTAGAGTCATAGAACGAATCAGTCTTGTTCTTTTAAGAGACCTGCAGTATTGTTGCGCGTTTTTTCTGATTAACCAATAAAATTACCTGGGCGACTAAGCCCTTAATCACTGTTCGGAGAAAACACATGAGCAAACCCTTTGTGGCCGTTCTGATGGGTTCAGATTCAGATCTTCCCGTTATGGAAGCCTCCTTTTCCGTATTCAAACAACTTGGTATTCCTTTCGAAGCTAAAGTTACTTCTGCCCACCGTACTCCAAAAGCGACACATGAATATGTTGTTGATGCAGAGCTTCGAGGGTGTGCGGTATTTATCTGTGCGGCCGGCATGGCAGCGCATTTGGCGGGTGCTGTAGCTGCGAACACTTTGCGACCCGTATTGGGCGTGCCCATAAATTCATCAATGGATGGCCTGGATGCATTGTTGTCTACTGTGCAAATGCCTGGAGGTATCCCTGTGGGTTCCCTGGCAATTGGTAAAGCTGGAGCAAAAAACGCCGCTTACCTTGCCGCGCAGATTCTCGGTTTGACGAATAAAGACCTGCACCAAAAACTGATTGCTGAGCGTGAGGAAAATGCAAAAGCAGTAATGGAAAAAGATGCCGCACTTCAGGAAAAACTCCGCCAAGAATGAAGTGGAACGCACACCCCCGCCTGCAACAGTGCGCGGCGGCCCTGGCTGGGGGTGGCGTGATAGCATATCCAACTGAAGGCGTTTGGGGCTTAGGCTGTGATCCTTTTAATGTCTTTGCTGTTCAACGAGTTTTAGACCTGAAAAAAAGAAAAGCAGATAAAGGTCTGATTCTCGTTGCAGGCCATATCAGCCAATTTAATTTCTTATTGCATGATCTCGATGCAGAAAACCTTGCCCGATTGAAAGATACATGGCCAGGGCATGTTACTTGGCTAGTTCCACATCACGAGCGCATTCCTGAAATTGTTTGTGGTCAATTTGATACCATTGCCTTGCGAGTGAGTGCGCACCCCTTAGTGCAAGCGCTGTGTCGGGGATTTGGTGGCCCCATTGTTAGCACATCGGCTAATCCACAGGGACTGCCGCCCGCGCGCAACGCTTTAAAAGTGCGTTGTTATTTTGGAGAGGCAGACATACTGCTAGCCCCCAGCGCACCAGCGACGCATTCTGGACCGTCGAAAATATTTGATTTGCGCAGCGGTAGGCAGCTTCGCTAGGAAATTCTATGATTGATAAATCGGCTATAAAAAATTATTTATTAGCATTACAGGGTGATATCTGTCAGCGTTTGGAAGAAGTTGATGGAAGTGGAAAATTTCAGGAAGACGAGTGGCAGCGTGAAGAAGGTGGTGGCGGCCGCTCACGTGTATTAAACAATGGAGCAGTGATTGAAAAGGGAGGTGTAAACTTCTCTCATGTCACTGGTGATGCAATGCCCTCTTCAGCCACTGCTCACAGACCTGAGCTCGCGGGACGAAGTTTCGAGGCAATGGGCGTGTCATTGGTGATTCACCCGCTCAATCCTTATGTTCCAACCAGCCACGCAAATGTCAGGTTTTTTATCGCTGAGAAAGCAGGTAGCGATCCCGTATGGTGGTTTGGCGGTGGATACGACTTAACACCGTACTACGCCAATGAAGAAGATTGTCGCCACTGGCATCAAACCGCCAAAGAAGCTTGCGACAATTTAGATCCAAATTACTATCCACGCTTTAAAAAGTGGTGTGATGATTATTTTTACCTTAAACACCGTAACGAAGCGCGAGGCATCGGCGGTTTGTTTTTTGATGATTTTAATGAGAAAAACTTTGAACATGCCTTCAAATTTATGCAAGCAGTCGGCGACAGTTATGCTGAGGCTTACTGCCCCATTGTGAACAAAAGAAAAGACAAAGAGTGGGGTGAGCGAGAACGGCAATTTCAATTGTATCGTCGCGGACGTTACGTTGAATTTAATCTGGTTTACGATCGAGGAACATTGTTCGGTCTACAAACCGGCGGTCGAACTGAAAGTATTTTGATGTCCCTGCCTCCCTTGGTTCGCTGGGAATATGATTGGCATCCCGAAAAAGGAAGTGAAGAAGAAAAACTCTACACACAGTTTTTACCAACAAAAGATTGGCTCAAATAATGTAATGATGAGAGATCAAGCAAGCACATCAAGAATGTTTAACATTGATACTTATTGTGTGTTTGGAAACCCCATTGCACATTCCCTTTCACCTCAAATTCATACGCAATTTGCCAAGAACACCCAACAGGAACTTGTGTATGAAAAACAGTGTATTCAAGTCGATCAATTTCCGATAGCGGTAAAAAACTTTTTTGATCTAGGTGGGAAGGGATTAAACATTACCGTCCCTTTTAAACAAGAGGCTTGGCGCCTAGCAGAACGCAGAACGCAAAGAGCTGAATTAGCCGGCGCAGTGAACACCCTATGGATGGATGAAGAACAAACTTTGCATGGAGATAATACGGACGGTGCGGGATTGGTTAGGGATATAAAAAGATTAAATTGGTCCTTGAACAATCAGCACATTCTTTTGCTTGGTGCCGGAGGGGCGGCTCGAGGAGTCATCTTGCCACTCTTGCAGGAAAAACCTGCCAGCTTAACGATCGCCAATCGAACGTTCAGTAAAGCGGAAGAACTGAAAAGCCTCTTTTCGGATTACGGCGAGGTATATGCCAGCAAATTTGAAGCCTTGCGTAGCCGCCAACCAATAAATTTGATCATTAATGCCACGTCAGCCGGCCTAGGGTCAGAAAGACCGCCGTTGTCCCCAGATCTAATCAACGGCAACACAGCTATTTACGACATGGTTTATGGCGATAAAGCTTTGACCTTTCTGAATTGGTGTAAGAATTGTGGTGCGGAAAAACTAGCAGATGGCTTGGGTATGTTAGTGGGACAGGCCGCCGAAAGTTTCAATATTTGGCGAGGTGTGATGCCTGAAGTATTACCGGTCATACATACCCTACGGCCCAATTAGTACGCAAACATGCTTCCATTTTTAAAACGAGTCATTGTTGTCAGCTTTTTTTTATCAATCGGCTTTGTTTGTGGCTGGTGGTGGAAGTCAAAAGAGCTAAGTGACGACTTTAGCCCCTTGGAATCAATTGAATATACAGAAACAACTCATCCTACAGGCACAGCGGTAGAGCCCCAAACTCCGCTTAATCATGAAGGTAATAAGCAAGTTAGCGCAGTTGATCATACTGGGCACATCGCTGGTCCTGAATCAGACACCAGCTCTGCTGTAAAAAGCCCAGAGCGGGAAAAGCAGTTTGATTCGGCACTGGAACACTTTCGTTTTTTACTTGGCCGCCACCAATTTATTGAAGCCCTGGATCTCTATCAAAATATCGAAAAAAAACTTTTACCTTTAAGAGCAACTTTGAGACAGGAGGCTATTAAGTTTCTCAATCAAAGTTTAAATAGCCAGGATTATGAGAGTTTTGCGGATTTTTGTGAGTTGTGGCTTAACAATTATTACAATGATCTTGATGTGTTAGTTTTGCTAGCACAGTACAACGCCAGTCAGAACTTTTACGGTGAGGCGATAAGCATATTTCAACTTATGTTTAATTTCGCCACACTGGATGGTGAGCAAGCAAAGGTTGATGATGCCTATACACGCTTTGTAATACAGCGGGATGAGCTGTTGGTAAATCAGAAAAATTGGCAGGGCCTGCAAGATTTTTATGAACTGATTGATCAAGCGGGTATTGCGAACAATAGCCAACTGTTTCGTTTGGCTGAAATCTACTTTCACAATGGTTATCCGGAGCAGGCACGTTACTACGCCAACCAGGTTGTTGGCAGTGGTGCGTATGCAATAAAGGCAGAGGCTTTAATTAAAGATATTGATAGCGGTGAAACCGATAACAAACCCTTTTTGGGTCTAAGTCGTCAGCAAATAGCATTGGAGAGACGTGGAAGTCATTTTATTGCACAAGTTGTTTTCCCTAATAACGTGCGCTTAAAAATGCTAATTGATACAGGTGCTTCCATTACGGCCATTTCAAAGACAGTGCAAATCAACAAGCTGGGGTATGTCGGTTATCAATTTCTGCCGGAACGTTTATTTAATACCGCAAATGGCGTAACTCGAAGTGAAGTGTTGAGTGTGCCGTCACTTTATCTTGGCGCATTTGAGCTAAATAATACGCACATTGCTTTATTGCCGCTGGAGTTTGAAGATGACATTGACGGCTTATTGGGAATGAATATTCTGAGCCAATTTCGGTTTCAGCTTGATCAGGATAATGCTGAACTAATTCTAGATAAAAAATAAATTTATTCTATGTCAATGAATATATCTTTATACGAAATATAAAGCGACGCGTAAAAAATCGGAACTAATACCAGTAGTCCAAGGCCTATAGGCAGCAGCGCAACAATAAACAAAACAGTCAAAACCAGTCCATAAACAACAAAGGGGAAGAAGTTTAAAAAGCATGCTTTAATGCTCATGCCAAGCGCGGTCAATAAAGGAACATCATTAATAGCAACCAGGGCAGGTGCAAACCAGGCAAGCGCAATTACGGGTAAAGTTAAAGCGGTATAAATCAGAAATGCCATTAACATGGGCAGGGTGTATTGTGGATCTAACATTAAAGCAATGTTGTATAGATCCAGGGTGACTTCATAAACCTCCACAACAATCACAATACTCAAAACTCCAGCTGCGACAGAAAGAAGATAGACCACGAGTGAAATAAGAAAAAGCGGCACAGGGCGAAAAGTAAAACCCATAAATAAATGACTGATGGCAATCCCTTTGCCCTCTTCCAACGATTTACAACCAATCATAATGCCACCAAACCAAATGGCGGTGGTTAACATTGATAAATGCATAATGGCCTTACTAAATAACGACAGCATAAGCAAAATAGCAAAGCCCACTACACAAATAATAATCCAGTTACCTGGATCCTTAATAAATAAATCAAAACCACGCTTAATCCAGGCGAAACCATTCGAGAGTGGTACACGACGAGGGGCGTGCAATTTGGATGGTGAACTCTCTGGATTGATATCAGACTCGGGCGCTGAATAAGGATTGTTTTCCATTTTGTATATCCTGTTTTAGGTCTACCTAACTAAGTGCTCGACAGATAGTCATCCTTGAGTTTCACGTAATTACGTGCAGAGTAGCAGAAAAAAGATCGTTCACTATCCTTTAAAGAGCGCACGCGTTTGCATGGGTTTCCCACATAAAGATAGCCGCTTTCCAAAACTTTTCCCGGCGGTACCAGCGCACCAGCCGCCACCATAACCTCATCTTCTATTACTGCGCCATCAAGTACGGTTGCGCCAATACCGATTAATACACGATTACCCACGCTGCAACCGTGCAGACAAGCACCGTGACCAACTGTGACATCTTCGCCGATAGTCAATGGCCATCCATCCGGATTGTATTCACTTGCATGGGTAATATGTAAAACTGCATTATCTTGAATGCTGGTTCTCGCTCCTACCTTAATTGAATGCATATCACCGCGAATTACTGCGCAGGGCCACACATTTACGTCGTCGCCGAGTTCAACGTCACCAATTACAACGGCAGCCTCATCGATATAGACCCTTTCACCAAAGCGGGGAGATTGATTAAGATAGCGGCGTGTTTTATTCATTCTGAGTATATTAATCAATGAGTTCAGAAATAGACAGTGATGCCAATTCCAAACCCAGCCCAAAACGTTTTATTGCTGGAGCGCGCTGCCCCTCATGTGAAGAACTCGACAAGATTCGTTGCTGGTGGGAAGGCAAGCTTTTTCGCAGTGAATGTGTCAGCTGTGGCTACTCAGAAAGCACTGAGAGGCAACAAGCCGGTGAAGCAGAGGTTGCTGTAATAAAACTGCCAGAAGACTAATCAATTGATTGTGGAGGGGATGTCTTGATCCAAAGTGATTGAAACAGCAGTATCACCCGCAAGACAGGGCCATTTATCAAGCGCGTCTTGCCAGCCGTTTTCTTTGCGCATCTTCACATATTTTTGAAAGGACGGATTATTGGCAAACTCCTCCGAATTAAAAAAAGCTTCAATTGCATAATGCACAGCCAAATCAAGTTGATTGGCAAAATCCTCACCCAATAACTCGTGAACAATAATATTCGACATGGTCATGTCCATAGGCACCAAAGGGACACCGTGAGTCATCGCAACCCGATCGTTAATCTCCTCGATCAAGCGATGCGCGAGATAAGCATCATCTATCAGCTGATGCATGCCAGAGTGTTCGCTCACTATCTCAAGCGGGTTAATAAAATAATCTTCGGCCATAGCAAGAAACCGTTCAGCATAATCATAAATACCGGCGTCTTGAGTTAATTCCTGCAAAGCTTCGATGAAGTCGGGGACGTGCTGAATGTAACGTGTTACAAAACCGACCAAACCGGTTTCAGGATCATCTTTGGGGAGTGAGACTAAATGATGAAGTTTGGGCAATTTTGCAACAACGAAATCACGTAGAGCTTGGTTTTGCTCCTCAAGACGTTGCGCTGCCGAAATTGATTCGCGAATTTGCACGGTTCTGCGTTCGCTCATACTTCCACTACCATGATTTGAAAGTAATGCATTTTAGAAAAATTACAAGTGCTTAGCTTACATTGAACTAAGTGCTTGAATAGTTATATCCAGCGACGAAGCCTGGACATAAAATAATACGCCACAGTCATTAAAGTCGTCCTGGATAAGTTAAAAAGTGTAAAAGCCGCCCACAATCCAAGATTTTTGTGTTGGCTTAAGACCCACCAGCCTGGAAGGGAAACGCAAAAGACAGATATCACCATTAAATAAAGCATTAAACGGGTCTGCCCAGCGCCAATAAATATGCCGTTAAGCATATAACAACCAACACTAACAAGTGGTAATAAATAAAGCCAGTAGAAATACTCTTGTGTAGTTTGGCGAACGGCATCTTGAGTGCTCATAAGTTGGCTTATTTCATTTTCATATTTAAAAAATATTAGTGCGAATAAATAGATCCGCATTTAGAGAAAGCAATTTCAAGGGCTGCAACTGGTTTAAAAGCCTAGACCATGAGATCAAAATGTACTTGCGCTAACAAACAAAAATAGAAATAAGCGCAATTAGTACAGCGGTGTATTCAGCAATCAAGCTTGCCCATGCCGCCCCAAGGTGAGCCCAGCCAAATTTCACTATAAAAAAATAATCGAGAGCGAGGTTGAGCAAGTTAGAAACTACGGTAACCAATAAAGGAATCCTTGTATTTTGCAAACCTATAAACCAACCCATTAATACATAAGTCATAAAAACAGCAGGCGCAGAAAAAATTCGCTCCAAGAGCAACGGCACCCAAATAGTGTGGGCTGTCTAGGTGTCCCAGCATGGCGGTATCTGCAAGCCCCATCAACGGCACTGAAATATTGCTGACGATCATGGGCCATGCTAAACGCCAGGCTTGGCGATGGGGCAAGGTGGAGAAATAAACAAATCGAGACATGGCTGAGCAAAAAACGATCAAATCCAAAGAAAATTAGGGGTCAAATTGCATTAATTTGCTAAAGGCGCAAAAACTTTCAGGAAATTAAGCCTCAATCCAGTGCAAAGGCCTACTTTATCTAATAGCCTGCCGTTATAATCGCGCCTGCGGTGATATGTCGCAGTTTTATAGCCTATAGTCTAATTTGTAAAAGTGAACTCGTTTCACCCTTTCCAGTGGTAATAGGCAGATCAAAAAATAGCAAAACAATTAAAACTCAACTCTTTTAATAATGGAGAAGGGGCGATGTTAAGTATTTTTAAGCGGTCGCTCGCTATGTTGTTGGTTTCGATGCCCTTAATGGCGCGAGAAGATAGCCAATGGCAATACAACCTGACTGAAGGTGTGACTGAAGTCAGCAAGAGCGTATACGGCCTGCACATGTTCATCTTCTATATATGCTGCATTATCGGTGTCATTGTCTTTGGCGCAATGTTTGTAAGCATGTACTTGCACCGGAAGTCACGTGGGGTAAAAGCTGCTCAGTTTCATGAAAGTGTGAAACTCGAATTGGTGTGGACTATTGTGCCGGCTCTGATTCTGATCGGTATGGCTTTTCCGGCAACCAAGACCCTGATGGAAATTTACGATACCGATAATGCCGATATTGACATTATTGTTACCGGTCACCAGTGGAAGTGGCAATATGAATACCGCGGTGAAGGTGTCAGTTTTTTCTCCAGTCTTAGCGATAAATCAAAAGCCCAGATCTACTCGGAAAATAAACAAAAATCGACAGACTATTTGCTGGACGTAGACAATCCCCTAGTGATTCCCACGGGCAAAAAAATACGTTTTCTTGTGACAGCAAATGATGTGATTCACAGCTGGTGGGTGCCTGATTTAGCGGTGAAGCGTGATGCGATTCCCGGCTATATCAATGAAGCATGGACGCGGATAGAAGAACCCGGTGATTTTGTCGGCCAATGTGCAGAGCTTTGTGGAAAAGATCACGGCTTCATGCCGATAGAAGTGAAGGCTGTTTCACCAGCAGAATATGAAACCTGGTTGGGCAAAAAACGCGATGAGGCTGCTGCTATTGCAGAAGCTGCCAAGCAAACCTTCACAATTGATCAATTATTGGAAGAAGGTGAAAAGGTCTATATGACCCAGTGTGCTGCCTGTCACCAGGCTAACGGTCAGGGTGTGCCCGGTGCCTTCCCGGCAATCGCGGGCAGTAAAATTGCCACTGGTGATGTGAGTGCTCACCTTAATCGTGTTATCAACGGTGGTGTTGGTATGCCACCCTTTGGCGAACAGCTCACGCCGGTTCAGGCTGCAGCTGTTATCACTTATCAACGAAATGCATTTGGCAACAACATGGGCGAAATGGTTCAGCCTGTTGACGTTGTCCAATTCAAGCAAGGCCAATAGGGGGGTCGAATTATGGCACATGGTCCTGCGAAAGGTTTAGGCCGCTGGCTCTACACCACTAACCATAAAGACATAGGTAGCATGTACCTATGGTTCAGTTTTGCGATGTTTTTCCTGGGTGGAATTTTTGCTTTGGTAATCCGGGCGGAGTTATTTCAACCAGGCATGCAAATTGTTGAACCTAACTTTTTTAATCAGATGACCACCATGCACGGCTTGGTGATGGTCTTCGGCGCAGTGATGCCGGCCTTTGTGGGCTTGGCCAACTGGATGGTACCAATGATGATTGGCGCTCCGGATATGGCACTGCCTCGAATGAACAACTGGAGCTTTTGGATACTCCCCTTTGCTTTTGCAATGCTGGCATCCACGCTGTTTATGGAAGGGGGCGCACCGAATTTTGGTTGGACCTTCTACGCTCCACTTTCCACTACCTATGCACCCGCATCGGTGACTTTCTTCATCTTTGCCGTACACATTATGGGAGCATCATCGATCATGGGTTCGATAAATATTATCGCAACCATATTGAACTTACGTGCGCCAGGCATGACGCTAATGAAAATGCCTTTGTTTGTATGGACTTGGCTGATTACAGCGTATTTGCTTATAGCGGTTATGCCGGTCCTTGCAGGCGTAGTTACCATGATGTTGATGGATATTCACTTCGGTACGTCCTTCTTCGATGCAGCCGGTGGCGGTGATCCCTTACTGTTCCAGCACGTGTTCTGGTTCTTCGGTCATCCTGAGGTTTACATCATGATACTGCCAGCGTTTGGGGTGGTGTCTGCAATAATCCCAACCTTTGCGCGCAAGCCCCTGTTTGGATACAGCTCGATGGTCTATGCAACCGCATCCATTGCTTTCCTTAGCTTTATTGTTTGGGCGCATCACATGTTTACGGTGGGTATCCCGCTCTTTGGCGAGTTGGTGTTCATGTATGCAACCATGCTGATTGCAGTGCCGACAGGAGTAAAAGTGTTTAACTGGGTGACCACAATGTGGAAAGGTGCGATGACCTTTGAAACACCCATGTTATTTTCAATCGCTTTTGTGATTCTTTTTACCATTGGTGGATTCTCTGGCTTGATGCTGGCAATCGCTCCTGTAGATTTCCAATATCACGATACCTACTTTGTTGTTGCGCATTTTCACTACGTACTGGTACCTGGTGCGATTTTCTCTATCACAGCGGCGGTGTATTACTGGTTACCCAAGTGGTGTGGAAATATGTACAACGAAACCCTGGGTAAAACGCATTTCTGGCTGGCTTTTGCTGGGTTAAATATTACTTTCTTCCCGATGCACTTCAGTGGTTTGGCTTACATGCCTCGGCGTATTCCTGACTACAATATTGCGTTTGCAAACTGGAACATGATTTCTTCTGTTGGCGCCTTCCTTTTTGGTGCTGCACAAGTTTTGTTCCTGTACATCATCATTCGCACCATCATGGGTGGAAAGAAAGCGAGCGACCAGGTTTGGGAGGGCGCGCAAGGTTTGGAATGGTCGGTACCTTCACCGGCTCCCTACCATACCTTCAGCACACCTCCTGAGGTTAAGTAAGAAGTAAGAGAAGTGGCGAAAGACAACGAGAAAACAAAAACAAGAAATACGAGCCTATTTCTAAGTCTCTTTGCTGTAGGCATGTTCGTATTTTGTTTGACGGTGCTGCCGCCACTTTACGACCTGATCTGTGATGTTGCAGGTCTTAACGGAAAAACAAAGGGAAAATCTGAAGCGGTAGAAGTCGCAGTAGATACTAGCCGAACTGTTGAAGTCAGTTTTGTGAGTGTCAACAACGAAGGAATGAGCTGGGAATTTGGGCCCAGGGACAATAAACTTTTGGTTCATCCCGGTGAAGCAGTAACAACACATTTTTTTGCCAGAAATCCGAGCGAAAAAATTATGGTTGGTCAGGCGGTTCCCAGTATGGTGCCGCACAACGCAACGGACTATTTCCACAAAACAGAATGCTTTTGTTTTAACCAACAGGTACTGGCACCGAAAGAAGAAGCTGAACTGGGTTTGCAATTTATTGTAGATCAGGATATTCCCAAGGGCGTGAAAAGTATTGTTTTGTCTTACACCTTATTTGATGCGACTGAATTGATGCCTGAACTGGTAAAACAAAAAGAACTGGAGCTGAGTGCAGAGCAACAAACGCTCTCAGCTAACGATTTAACATTAACCGCAATTAACGTGCAGAATTAAGTAGGCGGGGTAAAACAAAAATGGCAACGGAAACAAACCACGAAACGTACTACGTACCAGAACAAAGTAAATTGCCGCTATGGGCGTCAATCGGCCTGTTCCTAACGGTGTTTGGCTTGGGCAATTGGTTTAATCAGGTTAAAGCAGGCGTTGATGGACCTGGGCAAACAATTTTTATAGTTGGTTTCCTGGTGCTGGCGTTTGTCCTTTTCAAATGGTTCAGCATAACAATAGACGAAAATATTCGCGGCATGAACAGCGCGCAGTTAAAACGCTCTTATGTTTGGGGCATGAGCTGGTTTATATTCTCAGAAGTCATGTTTTTCTCTGCATTTTTTGGTGCGCTTTGGTACGTGCGTAACATTTCGCTTCCACATTTGTCTACTGGACCCACTTCAGAAATTCTATGGACAGGGTTTGAGGATACGTGGCCAGTAATGAACACACCGGATATGGCAGTTAACGGTGAAGGCGCTAAAGATTTTATTGGTCCTCACGAAAATATGAGTAATCCTGGCATTGGCAAATGGGTGAGTTGGCTTCCATTCTGGAACACTGTCATTCTGTTAACCTCCAGTTTTACAGTGCATTTTGCGCATACCGCACTTAAGAAAGCGAACAAGACAGGTTTTAATGTGTGGCTTGGTATTACTGTTGCGCTTGGTATTATCTTCTTGTTTGTTCAGGCCTACGAATATCACCACGCTTATGCTGAATTGGGATTGACACTCGAAACGGGAATATACGGCACTACCTTCTTTATGCTTACCGGCTTTCACGGCGCTCATGTCACCATGGGAACATTGATGTTGCTTGTACAGTGGTTGAGATCTGTATTAAAAGGTCACTTCAATCACCACGATTGTTTCGGTTTTGAGGCATCAAGTTGGTACTGGCACTTTGTCGACGTGGTTTGGGTCGGTCTATTTATATTTGTTTATATTCTCGGTTAATTTATTCCTGCTTTGGGGCGGCTGTTCGGTGGTCGCCCCAGGGCGCAGTGTTAGCAAGTTGCCCAGTGTGAATTCCGTAGGCAATCACGCCTAGCAAGGTTGCCGCCAAAGTTACTCTTATTCCCAGCGCATATAGCGCGCGTTTAGATTCTGCCGCATCTATATCTTTTAACAGAAAATTTAAACTGGTGACCAGGCTCGTGACGACACCGATAAATAAGATGATTACGATAATTTTTAAGCCCATCGCTCTAACCCGCTTGTTGTGCTGATATGTCTCGCCCGAATCAAGGCCTAATTTTTTCACCTAACTGGAAGCTGACCCTGGCAAGCTTACTATTTTTGCCCTTGTTAATTAGTTTAGGTGTGTGGCAATTGAATCGAGCGAAGGAAAAGCAAACCATACTTGATTCCTGGTATGCGCAGCAAGCTCAAAGCCCTGTAACAATAAAAAGGCTGAGTGACCTTAAAGCTGCACCAGTACAACTGCAAGGACTATTTGTAACAGCAAAATACTGGCTGCTCGAAAGCAAATTTTTTGAAGGTAAGTTGGGCTATGAGGTGTTGATGCCTTTTGTAACTAGCGAGGATGAACACATACTGGTGAATCGTGGTTGGGTTCCTGCGAGTCCATACCGGGAAGTGCTCCCGGAAATTTCAACACCCCTTGGCTCTATCGTCATTCAGGGAACAGTTGAGTTACCTGCGGATTTAAAAATGTTAGAAGATCATGCAGACAAAACTAATACATGGCCTAAACGTGTGCTTGAAGCCAATATCGCGCGTATGAGTGACCAGTACGGTAAGCAGCTCTACCCGGGCATTCTCAAATTAGATGTAGTTTCTGAAGGAGCCTTACTTGTAAATTTAAGGCCGCCTATTAATATAACACCGGCAAAGCACCGCGCTTACGCTTTTCAATGGTTTGCTATGGCCTTGGCGCTTTGTTGTCTCTGGTTGTTTGCCAATTCTAACTTGTCACAATTTCTTAATAAGAAAGACCAAATCAAAAAATGAGATTACTTAAGTGAGCGAAACAGAACAAAGCCAAGAACAAACCCTAAACTCCGATCAAGCCGCGAAAAACCGGAAGACATTATTGTTGATTTTGGCGGTTAGCATTGCGCCGATAGCGCTGGCCTATTTCAGTTTTTTTACCGGTATTGGCGTACCCAAAAACACAGCGAGTTTTGGTGAAATAATTAACCCTGCGATTAATTTACAAGGCTTGCTTGAACAAGATAATACTGAACTTTATAAGCAAATGATGGAAAACAAAAAATGGCACATATTCATCCCTATAGGGGAGAGTTGTAATAAAGCGTGTCAGGATATTCTCTACGTGACCCGACAGGTTCACATCCGCTTGGGAGAAAAGAGCACGCGTGTTGATCGCGTGGCCGTTTATTCGGGATCTACAGACCTGGAAGAAAAAGCGGCCGAACTCAAAACCGAACATCCTTTGCTTAAAACTATCGCTATCGAAAAAAAGGACTGGGAAAATTTTATATCACGTGGCGTGACCGATGCAAACCCGGAAATTAAACCCTATTACATCCTTGTGGACCAGGAAGGATTTGCCATGATGTACTATGACAATTCCGTTGCTGGCGGCGACCTACTAAAAGATTTAAAACGAGCGCTGAAGCATTCAATCGATTTTCAGTAGAACATGAAGGAATTTACTTTACTGCCAACCTTCAACATTTGACATGTCAGGCAGTTGATGGGCAATGCCTTTATGGCAATCTATACAGGTTTTTTCTCCAGCGGCGAGCGCAGTGCTGTGTTGGACCGAAGCTCTGGGGCTCTGTCTTGTAAAGTCCATATACTCAAAATTATGGCAATTTCTGCATTCAAGAGAATCATTTGCTTTCAAACGCGCCCATTCATGTTGAGCCAACTCTAGTCGCTTTTCCTCAAATTTTTCACGCGTATTGATGGTGCCGAAAATTTTCCCCCACACTTCTTTTGAAGCCTGGGTTTTACGCGCAATTTTATCCGTCCATTCGTGAGGCACATGACAATCAGGGCAAGTGGCGCGTACACCGGAACGATTTGTAAAATGAATAGTCGCCTGTAATTCCTGGTAGACATTATTTTCCATTTCATGACATGAAATACAAAATTTTTCTGTGTTGGTGGCTTCGAGTGCGGTGTTAAATCCACCCCAAAATATTATGCCAGCAATAAATCCGCCGAGCGTAAGAAAACCAATGCTAAAATGCACGCTGGGTTTTCGCGTGAGTTGCCAATAATGTTTTATCCACCTTTTCACACAAGGTCCTCTATTTATTTTTATCTAACAGCTGATCAACCGGGACAAAATTGTTAGTGACCAAAGGTTTTACTTCTACCTGAGTGACATGACACTGTGTACAGAAATATCGTCTGGGTGAAACGTCGGCGAGGAAATTTCCGTCCCTGTCCATAAAATGTGTGACGCTCACCATTGGCGCCTGTGATTCAGGAATACGCGTTCGAGCGTGACAGGATAAACACTGGTTTGCATTCAAATCAATTTGGTACTGATCTATCGCGTGAGGAATGGAGGGCGGCTGCATTGGATAGGCACGCTCGCGCTTCACATCTTTATTAGAGGCGTTAAGCAAAAGCATAGGCTCCTCTGCTTCTTTGTTGAGTGGTGTATTTTGCCGCAAGGTGGCGATTGGTTTGGCTGGGTCAGGAAAACTACCTCCAGTCAGCGCTAACGGAGAAAAAATCAGACAAACGATAAAAAGTGAAATTATTTTCATAACGTTGTCCTAGGCTTTGATGAGTTTTACAGCACATTTTTTAAAGTCGGTTTGCTTGGAAATGGGATCTGTTGCGTCCAGAGTGACTTTATTAATCAATTGTCGCGAATCAAACCAGGGTACAAACACCAAGCCCTGTGGTACTTTATTGCGGCCTCGAGTTTCAACACGTGAAATAATTTCTCCACGTCTAGAGGCTACTCTTACTTTATCACCGCGCCGCAAATTATTTTTTCGAGCATCTTCAGGATGCATAAAAACGACAGCGTTTGGAAAAGATAAATACAGCTCGGGCACACGTTGTGTCATTGAGCCTGAATGCCAATGTTCGAGCACGCGGCCGGTACAAAGCCAAAAAGGGTAGTCTTCATCGGGTGATTCTGCTGGGGGCTCATAGGGCAAAGCGAAAATTATTGCCCGACCATCCGGCTTGCCGTAAAACTGAAATTGCTTGCCTTTTTCTACATAGGGATCACTTTCTTCCCTAAAACGCCAGAGAGTCTCCTTACCATTAACCACCGGCCAACGTAAGCCGCGACTATTATGATAAGCATCGAAATCAGCGAGATCGTGGCCGTGCCCACGACCAAAGCTGGCATATTCTTCAAACAAACCTTTTTGTGCATAAAAACCAAAATGTTTTGCTTCGTGATTGCTGTATTGATCATTCGCGTCTGAAAGTGGAAACTTATCAACCCGACCATTTCTAAACAAAACATCGAAAAGTGTTTTGTCTTTATACTCCGGCATTTTATTGATTAATTCACTTGGCCAGACTTCACTCACTTTAAAGTATTTGGAAAATTCCATTAATTGCCAGAGGTCCGAGCGACTTTCGCCTGGTGCGTCCACCAACTGATGCCAGAACTGAGTGCGTCTCTCTGCATTGCCATAAGCGCCCTCTTTCTCAACCCACATTGCTGTTGGTAAAACCAAATCTGCTGCTTGGGCAGTAACAGTTGGGTAGGCATCTGAAACAATAATGAAATTATCAGGATTACGATAACCCGGCAGGCCTTCTTCGTTCATATTGGCTGCTGCTTGCATATTGTTATTCACTTGCACCCAATACACATTGATGTCGCCGTCTTTCAATTTTCTATTATGAAGCACGGCGTGGGCACCGGGTTTTTCATCGATGGTTCCTTCGGGTAATTTCCAAAGATTTTCCGCAAATTTACGGTGCTCGGGATTCGCGACAAGCATATCTGCGGGTAAGCGATGTGCAAAGGTTCCGACTTCTCTCGCTGTGCCGCAGGCGGAAGGTTGCCCAGTTAAGGAGAAAGGACTGTTGCCAGGTTGTGAAATTTTTCCTGTGAGTAAATGAAGATTGTAAATTAAATTATTCATCCACACGCCACGAGTGTGTTGGTTTACCCCCATCGTCCACAGTGACATAACTTTAATGTCGGGATCGGCGTAAAGTTCTGCGAGTTGGATTAACTTTTTCTTTTCAACGCCACTGATTTCACTGGCTTTTTCTACGGTATATTCACTGACAAATTTCGCAAATTCTGAAAAATTGATTGCTTCAGAGCCGCCAACCTTATCAGCGTTTTTCGCTGCCTGTTCCAAGGGGTGTTCAGGACGTAAGCCGTAACCAATATCACTGTTGCCAATACGAAAATTGGTATAGCGCTCAACAAAATCTGTATTAACTTTATTATTTTTAATGAGGTAGTTTGCAATAAAATTGGCGATAGCCAAATCACTTTGCGGTTTAAATACAATTTTTTGATCCGCCAAATCAAAGCAACGGTTTTCGTAAGTTGATAAAACCGCAACTCGAGTACCGGGCTTACTCAAGCGTCTGTCGGTCAGGCGTGACCACAAGATGGGATGCATTTCTGCCATATTAGAGCCCCAAAGCACAAATGCATCGGCGTGTTCAAAGTCGTCGTAACAACCCATAGGTTCATCTATGCCAAAAGTGCGCATGAATCCGCCGACAGCGGAGGCCATACAGTGGCGCGCATTGGGTTCCAGATTGTTAGAACGAAACCCGGCTTTCATCAACTTGACTGCAGCGTAACCTTCCCAGACTGTCCATTGACCGGAACCAAACATACCGAGGGATGAAGGCCCCTTTTTGTTCAAGGCCTCTTTATATTTTTCAGCCATGATCTTTAAGGCTTCGTCCCAACTTACAGGTGTGAATTCACCGTTCTTATCGTATTTACCGGCTTTTTTTCTGAGTAGCGGTTGTGTAAGGCGATCGCTGCCATACATAATTTTGGAAAGAAAGTAGCCTTTCACACAATTTAGTCCGCGATTTACGGGTGATTTAATATCTCCGTGTGTGGCGACAACCTTGCCGTCCTTGGTGGCAACATTCACACTACAGCCGGTGCCACAAAAGCGACACGGCGCTTTAGACCAGGTGAGACGTGTCTCATCTACAGCGGTAATCAAATTGCTTGAACTCACTGGGAGACTGATTCCTGCCGCTGCAGCAGCAGTGCTCAGTGCTTGCCTACGAATAAATTCTCTCCGACTGAGGCTCATGCAACTACCTCATGTAAATCTGAAGCGGGTTCAGCGTGTTGATAGATCATAGATACCGATAAAACACCGGCCACATTTTGCGCCCGGCTAATCCAGTTCTGGATTCGTTTGCTCGTGTCAGTTTCCAATAACACAATAACTTTCCCTACAGTGCGCTCGACACAACCGAAATGTGTGTCTGGAATGCCTCGCAATGCGCAGCAAACTGAATCAAAGTTTTCCGGCTTAGTCTGGACTACAAGGCTGCTGATAAAAATTTCGTCGGACATAAATCAACTCCCGGGCGGACCTAAAATAATTTGGCTAATCCAAATGAGAAAGCCGTAAGCCCCCACTATTAAAATGGACAAAAGTGGAAATAAAAAAACGGTGATAAATAGAAATAATTGAAGTTCGTGCCGCTTATCTTGTTCTTGCTCGGTGTTTTCCACCCGAATCCCCGATCACTCAGTTAATTGCTTTACGCATTTAAACGTGAAAGTGGTTTAGTGGTGTTGATATCGGTCAACTGCCGGGGTTGAAAAATCGAATTTGTGTGCCGATCTATCAGTGTTAGAATCGCGGCCCTAAAATCCTAAAGATCCAGGTAGTTCGCTTTGAAGTTTTTATCCGTTTTAGCCTTTTGCATGGCGATTGTGGTTGTAGTTTTGGGAGCCTACACGCGTTTGGTTGATGCAGGTTTGGGTTGCCCGGATTGGCCGACCTGTTACGGCCATCTCTGGGTGCCCAACAGTGAAGCCGAAATTTCTCAGGCGAACGACGCCTTTCAGCATGCTCCTGTGGAAACCGATAAGACTTGGCCTGAACAAATCCACCGCATTTTTGCTTCGTCACTTGGGCTAGTGATTTTAGCGATATACAGCTTGGTTGTGCGTGAGAGAGCGCGAGCTGGCTTAGCATGGAAAACGGGTTTGGGCATACTTGGTCTCTTGGTTGGGGGAACCGTAGCGCGCATCATTGTCGGCCACGCTTTTGACTTTGTCTTGTTGGTCCTGGCGCTCGGATATTTTATTTGGCTGTTGATGCTCGCCGGGAAGGAAAGGAAAACAGCTGGGCATTACCTTTTGGTTTCTTCAATAACCGGCTTCGTGATTTTACAAGGCTGGTTTGGTATGTGGACCGTGACGCTCAAACTGTGGCCACAAGTGGTCACTACGCATTTGTTAGGTGGTTTCACAATATTGACTTTGCTCTGGCTTAACCTCCAGTCGACATTAAATTACCGTTGGCAATCTAACCCGGAATTGCGTGAGCGGAGTCAATCCCTACTGCGCTTTACCTGGGTCTTTTTCATCATCGTGGTATTGCAGATTAGTCTGGGCGGATGGACAACTTCAAACTATGCAGCACTTGCCTGCCCGGACTTTCCAACTTGTCATGCGGAATGGTGGCCCCACGGTGATTTTGCTCAAGGCTTTAACATTTTTCAGCATGTGGGGCCTAATTACCTGGGTGGACAGCTTGATAACCACGCGCGTACCGCGATACATCTGAGTCACCGCTTGGGGGCTGTGCTGGTCTTGTTATTTGGTATTGTACTTTCGGTCAGATTGTATTTGTGCCGGCAAAATGCGCTTCGCCGCTTTGCCTACATACTCTCTGGGCTGATTGGTATTCAGATCAGCTTGGGGATTGCCAATGTGCTGGGTGGACTGCCGCTCGCGGTGGCAGTTTCACACAATGCTGGGGGTGCAGCATTGCTCCTTTGTGTTGTGACCCTCCTCCATCGCTGTTACGCTGTCGCACCCAAGCCAGACCCTTAACGCTTAATATATTTTCTATGTCCAATAGTTCCTCAGAAAGCCTGAATGCCAGCACTTGGCGCGATTATTACGAATTAACTAAGCCAAATGTGGTCTTGCTCATGCTCTTGACCTCCTTGATTGGCATGTTGTTGGCCGTTCCAGGTATGGTGCCTTTGGACGTGGTGATTTTAGGAAATTTAGGCATTGCGCTGTGTGCTGGATCGGCTGCGACAGTCAATCACATCGTTGACCGTCATATCGATACCAAAATGGCACGTACCTTCAATCGTCCGGTCGCAAAGGGAAGAATAGAACCGCGAAACGCTATCGTGTTTTCTCTGGTGTTGGGTGTCTCGGGCATGCTTATTTTGTTGGTGTGGATAAACGCTCTCACAGCGTGGCTAACCTTGGCTTCACTAATTGGCTACGCCTTCATCTACACTTTTTACTTAAAACGTGCGACGCCGCAAAATATTGTAATTGGTGGCTTGGCGGGTGCCTCTCCTCCTCTCTTGGGCTGGACCGCAGTAACCGGCGAAATTCACGGTCACGCCCTGTTATTGGTGCTTATTATTTTTGCCTGGACACCTCCGCATTTTTGGGCACTGGCGGTTCACAGAAGACTGGAATATTCCAAAGCCGAAATACCCATGCTTCCTGTCACGCATGGTGAAGACTACGCAAAGCTACAAATCTTGTTTTATACAATCATTTTAATCATTGTGTCGGTATTGCCATTTGTAACGCTCATGCTTAATACATTGTATTTGCTTGGCGCATTGGTGTTGGGTGCCGGATATATCTATTACGTTTTCGCCATGTTTTCGCCCAGCAAGAAAAAAGCAGGCATGGATGCATTTTGGTATTCAATTATTTACCTGATGGCCCTTTTTGCCATTATGCTTGTTGATCACTACTTCTTGCCTTTGCCTCCCGTTTAATTTCCGATGACAACCGAACAGCAGAAAAAAGGAATCATCAAAACCGTCATTATCATTGTTATTGTTATGGCAGTGTTTTTCGCTTTGTTTTTAAATAAATTGTTTTCACCTCGCATCATGTCAATAGAAGAGTTACAAATAAACGGTGCGATTGTGTTGGATCCGCCGCGAATTATTAAACCCTTTAGCTTAATCGATCACCACGGCAAGCCTTTTAACAACGAAAGTCTCAAAGGAAAATGGACGTTAATGTATTTTGGTTTTACCCATTGTCCAGATATATGCCCCACGAGTTTGGCAAAATTGTCACAGGTTTATAAGCAATTGAAACCTGCTATTCAAAACAAAACACAGATAATTTTAGTGAGCGTTGATCCTGCACGCGACACGCAGGAAAAACTTGCGGAATATGTCCCCTACTTTCATGAAGATTTTATTGGTGTAAGCGGTGAGTTTACTGAAATATTAAAATTTTCTCGCAATGTAAATGTCGTATTCAATAAGGTTATGACAGGAGACGATTACACTGTTGACCACAGCGGAAATATTGTATTGGTAAACCCGGAAGGTCATTATCAGGGGTTTTTCAAGCCGCCGTTTGAATTGGGGCGATTAAAAACAACTTACTCGTCAATTGTCACTAAGCTACAGTAAATTAGTTTTCTTTATTGAACAAAGCTTCCAGTTCCTTTCTTCCTTGATCAGCAATTTCATGCAGCTTATCCAGATCATCTTTGTGCTCGACTGAACGATTCAAAAGCTGCGTATCTTGTTGCCTGAAAACTTCAGCCTTGCTCAATGCCTGACCTTCGGGAAAGCCGAGAGCTTCAAAAGTCTTACGTGCGGCAAGTAGTCCGCTTTCAAAAGTTTCGCGAATAACAAAGTCCACTTTAAGAGCAATTAACTGGTAGGCATGAAAGCGGTTACGTGCACGAGCAATAATTTTAATATCAGGTCTAATTTCTTTTAAAAGCTCAATGATTTGGACGGATTGTTCAATATTATCAATAGCAACAACGAAAACTTGTGCCTTTTGCAGGCCTGCAGCCTCTAATAAATCAAGTCGTGTAGCATCCCCATAATAAATTTTATTACCAAATTGTTTTACAAAATCTACGTGTGAGGGGTCTTTATCCAGGGCGGTAAAATGTAAGCCATTCGCGGTTAACATTCTCGCAGTAATTTGTCCAAAGCGCCCTAGGCCTGCGATGATTACTTCAGGATTTTCATCTTTTATTTCATCAAAATCTCGTGAGCTTTGCTTACGCTCCTTAAACACTGCTTTAAATAAAATGACCATGGGTGCAGTAAGCGCCATTGAAATGCCCACAGTCAATACCGCAAAATCGCGCACACCCGCATCACTTACACCGAGATTTACCATCTGTGCCATTACCACGAAGGCAAACTCACCGCCTTGCGCTAACATCAAGCCTAAGGTAAAGCCTTCTCGAAAACTAATACCTTGCAGTTTTAAGAGACCACAAATAATTGAAGCTTTAGCCAGCATTAACAATAGGGCTAGGCCAAAAATGATTTCGGGTTTGGAAATTAATAATTTCAAATCCAGAGTCATACCAACAGCAATAAAAAATAAACCCAGGAGCAAACCTTTAAAAGGTTCAATATCTGCTTCAAGTTGATGACGAAAGTTTGAGTTCGCGAGCACGATACCAGCGAGAAAAGCGCCCATTCCCATACTCAAACCCACACTTTGCATGAGAAAGGCCGTTCCTAACACAATGAAAAGCGCTGCACCTGTCAGCAGCTCACGAATTTCACTGCTCGCAATAATTTTTAAAACAGGATTAATAATGTACCTGCCTGCAATCAAAACCGCGACAATGGCAATAGGTCCCAGCCACCAGGGCAGTTGATGATCATTTTCAAGTGAAAGAGGAGCAACAAATCCCACCAACAATAAAATTGGAATAACAGCCAAGTCCTGGAGCAATAGTATTGCAAAACCTTGGCGCCCGAGAGGCGCACCTAGAATTCCCTGTTCATCCATTAATTGAACCGCAAAAGCGGTGGAAGATAAACCCAGAGTTAAACCAATCAGTGTGGCAACTGATATCGAAAATCCGAAAACAACCATACAAAAAACTGCAATCACAATTGCGGATAGTGCAAGTTGCCCACCGCCTAATACAGAAATTTGAAGTTTTAGATCCCACAATTTTTTTGGGTTAAGTTCGAGGCCAATAATAAACAAAAGCATCACAACACCCAGTTCGGCAATATGCAGGGCGTGGGTGGGTTCAGTCACTATTTTTAAGATTTGTGGCCCAATGATTGCGCCAGCAATCAAATAACCCAGTATCGAACCGAGTCTTAAAAATTTAAAAAGCGGTACAGTGATCAGTGCCGCGCATAAATAGGCTAGAACAGTGACAATAGTATGATGGTCCATAACAATTGTTCGCTCACCGAAGTTGTGAATAAAAAGAGGAGAGTAAAAATAAAAATGCTGCGTTTACAACAATGGAGGGTCCAGTCGGAGTATCAAAAAGAGCAGAAGTAAACACGCCACCCAAAACACTGATCACCGCCAGTATGCATGCTGTTATTGCCATCGCTTCAGGAGAGCGTGTGATACGTTGGGCAGCGGCAGCGGGAATAATTAGTAAAGCTGTAATCAAAAGTACACCCACGGTTTTCATTGAAACTGCTATCACCAAAGCCAAGAGCAACATCAAGATTAAACGAATTTTCTTAACCGAAATGCCCTCTGCTTCTGCAAGGTCTTCGTCAATGGAAATCATCAACAATGAGCGCCAAAAGTAAACGACCACAGCGAGGCTGAAGAAAACAAGCCCAACAATAACAAAACAATCTTTTTGAGTGACTGTAAGCAAATCGCCAAACAAATAGGAAAATAAATCTACGCCTGTTCCAGGAATCACGCTTAACAAAACCAAACCCAATGCGAGGGAAGCGTGGGAAAGTATGCCTAGCAGACTGTCTGTACTCATTCGGCTTTTGTTTTGAAGAAAAAGCAATACCAGGGCGAGAGCAAGGCAACATATTAAAATGCCTGCTTGCACATTAAATTCAAATAGCAAGGCGGCGGCAACACCCAGTAAAGCGGAATGGGCCAGGGTATCGCCAAAATATGCCATCCCTCGCCACACAGTAAAACTTCCCAAAGGCCCGGCGATCAGCGCAACTGCCAGGCCGGCAATGAGAGGTAAAAGCAGTAACTCAAACATCGTGGTCGCAGCCCTCACCGCAATCTATAACGTGGCCATGCGCATCGTGATGGTGATCGTGCTTATGGGTATACACAGCAAGTTCTTCTACACCTTGTTTACCGAAGAGTTTTAAATATTCTGGGTGCCTGCTGACACTTTCAGGTTCGCCGTGACAGCACACGTGCTGATTGAGGCAAATAACATGATCTGTTTGAGCCATAACGAGGTGTAAATCGTGACTCACCATCAAAATTGCACAGCCCTGCTCTTCTCTTAATGAGGCGATGAGCCGGTATAAGGCGACTTGACCGTTAATATCTACTCCTTGTAAGGGTTCATCCAATACCAGCAGTTTCGGGCGGCGCAAAATGGCGCGCGCGAGCAACACACGTTGCAATTCACCCCCGGATAGCGTGTGCATTGAGGATGAATTCAGGTAAGCCACGCCAGTCTTTTCTAACGCAGCGAGCCGGGCAGTGCGCGAGGTATCCGCAAGGCTCAGGAAGCGTGAGACTTTCAAGGGCATGCTGGGAGCAAGTTGTAATTTCTGGGGCATGTAGCCAATGCTGACATCCTGGCTGCGCACAATGTCACCCATTGTTGGTTGAAGTAGTCCACAAACCAATTTGATCAGCGTGCTTTTACCGGCGCCGTTGGGTCCGATAATGGTGGTGATTTCTCCTTCCGCAATGTCCAGAGAAATTTGCTGAAGCACGTCCTTCGTGCCGTCTCGATAGCTGAGATTTCGCAGTTTTAACAGTGTATTACTCATCGACAATGCTCACACAGACCCAAAACTTCCAGGACCTGGGTTTTCACAGCAAAGCGATTCTGTGATGCGCTGAGATTAATGGCCTGTTGAATGGTATTGCTGTGGATTTCATCCGTAAAGCCACAATCCGAACAAATAAACAATGCGTCACTGTGTGCTTGGGAGGGGCTACTACAGCCAATATACGCATTGAGAGAGTGAACTTTATGAATCAATCCGTATTCCATTAAGAAATCGAGACTTCGATAAACTGTGGGTGGCGCTACCCTGGAACGGTCTGAGGAGGCTTGTAACATATCCATCAAGTCATACGCGCCCAGAGGAGCATGACTTTGCCAAATTAGCTCAAGAATTTTCTTTCGCAGACGTGTAAGGCGAGCCCCTTTCTTCAAACACAGCGATTCAGCTCGTGCTAGAGCGGTATTAATACACACTTGGTGGTCGTGATCTTGATTTAACTTGGGTTTATTCATTCTTATTCCCCAAATAAAGAAAACTAGCGGCTTACAGTCAATTTAGATATGTTATCATATAACAAAAACTGCGGTAAGTTTATTTTGAAAAGTGCTTCGATACTTCTGTTTTTCATCGGATTTTTAAATTCACCTCTATTCGCTGCTGAGAAACCCCTAATACTCAGCTCGATAAGACCTCTCAGCCTGATTGTCGAAGAGATCGCGGGAGATTGGGTGGAAAGTGTTACCCTCTTATCGGCGGCAGATTCACCTCACCACCTCAGTTTAAAAGTGTCGCAAATCAAAGCCTTGCGTTCAGCAAGTTTAGTTATCTGGATTGGGTCAGAATTTGAGCCCTACCTTCAGAAACCATTAAGAAACAGCTCAGAATTGGCGGTGAGTGAGCTTCCTGGGATATTCCATCTCAACTCATCACATTCGCATGAAAATCAGCATATATGGATACATCCGGGAAACCTGCTTGTTTTTACGGAAGCAATCGCTGCGGAACTGGAAACTCGCTTACCAGAGGCGGCCAGCGAAATAAAAACAAAGAGCGCGCGCTTGGTGGCGTCTCTGCGTGCCGCCGATGTTGAAGCGGCAGCACTCACCGCGTCAAATAAGTCTTTTATCACCTTTCACGATGGGCTTGGGTATTATGTAAGTGCTTACAAACTTAATCATTTAGCCAATGTTGTTGAGGGTAATGCGTACAGCCCCAGCGTTTCTCACTTGTCTTTGTTAAAGCAGCAGGTTAAAGCGGCGAATTGTTTGGTAGCAGATGTGCAGGAATACGAAATAGCCAAACGTTACTCAGTAACTTTAGGCTTGCCTCTCGTAACAGTTGATTTACTTGCTGCGAAAAACCAGTCAAATGATCTGATCGCTTGGTATAAGGACATTAATAAGGCTTTAGAGCCTTGTTTGAATTAAATTAGAAAAGAAATTGATAACAGAACTAAAAAAACCCCGCGCCGTCTTGAAGATGAGATAAGGAGGAGAGGTGGCGCGGGGTCCAGTCACATAAGCCTTAATACACAAGACTGTTCAAAAGCTTTTGCTCAAGTACAGCCTCCAACGCTGTGTTCATGCTCCGATTGATTGTTTCAACCTGAGTCTTAAGTTCTGCCAATTGGTGCGCATTAGCTTTGATGTTGTATGGCACTACTGCCCAGCTGTTGCTGGCACCTGTCTCCGCAATTGCAACTTCCAAAATGGACGGTGCAGAACTTGCTAATTGGGGATTACGGGCACCAACTTCACCGGCCAGAGCAACGCTTGAAGAGATGGCTAAAACAAAAGCCAAAACTAAGTTCTTCATGAGTTTTCTCCTATTAGGGTTAGTTGATACCGAATGTCGGCTTGTGGCTGACTTCCGTGCAAAGTGTTACTTTGCGTTACGTATGGTAACAAAATATTGATTTATAGCAAGCTAAACTTTCGTGACAGAGTTAACATGGCCGGAAATTAATCAAGAAGAACATTTTGCGACCATCAATATATAGTGGTTAATACTTATAAATGCACTATATATAGTAGTATCTTAAATAGGCTGATATTTTCTATATAACTGAATTATATTCATATGCTCAATTGGTCTTAAAAAAAGCATAATTTCAAAGTGTTACCGTTAATTGAATGAAAAAGGGTGGTATAGAAACATTTGTTCCGCTCTTTTGTTTACATGAGCTCTGCGGCAGAAAATTCGAAACAAAAAGTGTAGAAAGGCGCATTTCACCGTGAGCAACCAGTAAAATGCATTAGCTTGTGCTGGGCTCAGTGAAAAATAATTAAATCGATGCCTTTTTAGGTACAACACCGTTAGATTCAATAAACAAAAGACACAACATAAAGAAACAAATCATCAAACGACCGAGGACTACTCATGAGATCGAAAATAGTGGTATCAGGGATACTGTTACTCAATGCCTTTGTTGGGCTTGCCCATGCCGATCAAAACCGTGGCTTCTACCTTGGTGCTAATCTGTCTTATGTTGACAGCGACAGCATAGTTAGCGCTAACGCAACCAGAAATAGCATTTCTTTACCAGCTGCTGAACTGTTAGCAGGGTTTAAATACAACAATTGGCTTGGCCTGGATCTTCGCTACGGGCTTGGCGGTGTTGATCGTGATGTCTCCACCGCAATTGCGGGCGAACAAATAAACTATTCAATTGGTGATTATCAATCCTTCTACCTGCGCTCAGAGATACTAAATTCAGAAGCAAAATTGTACTTTTTATTGGGCTACTCCCAGATAGATGCGGATGAAGAACAGCAATTTACGGGTGCTGCAAACACGAAGAGCAGCGTGTCGGCCTCTGGACCCTCGTACGGCATTGGTGCAGGTTGGTATCTTGAAAATAATTTCAACATCAATATTGAATACCGCGCAATTGTTGATGATGACGATATGGAATTCAATGCAATAAGCCTTGGCTTGGATTATCGGTTTAAAAATTCCAGCCTTAAATTTTGGTAGGGCAGCTCTGTCAGAAACCTAATGACTTTTTAATTATGGCTAAAAAAGATAAACCACTTGTTTTGGTTGATGGCTCTTCCTACCTCTACCGTGCCTATTTTGCGCCGGCCGGAAACAATATGCATAACTCCAAGGGCCAGCCTACAGGAGCGATAAAAATATTTACCAGCATGATCAAAAAGCTACAAAAAGATTATGCAGATAGCCCGGTGGCGGTAGTGTTTGATGCGAAAGGTAAAACGTTTCGCGATGATATTTATCCAGAATACAAAGCGACACGACCACCTATGCCGGATGATTTGCGAGAGCAAATTGAGCCTATTCACCAGATTGTTAAGGCTATGGGATTGCCTTTAATCGTTGTGCCCGGAGTCGAAGCAGATGATGTGATAGGAACCCTGTGCCAAAGAGCGACGCAAGAGAAAAGACCCGTTGTTGTCTCTACTGGCGACAAAGACATGGCGCAACTTGTCAACGACAACGTGTGTTTAGTCGACACGATGAAAAATCGTGTGATGGATGTTAAAGGTGTTGAAGAAAAATTCGGTATTCCCCCTGAGCTTATTATCGATTTTTTAGCTTTAATGGGGGACTCTTCGGACAACATTCCAGGCGTGCCAGGTGTAGGAGAAAAAACTGCTTTAGCACTGTTACAAGGCTTGGGTGGTTTAAACAAGATATACAACAATTTGGATAAGGTGAAGGACCTGAGTTTTCGCGGTGCTAAAAACATGGCTGAAAAACTTGAAGCCAGTAAAGATAAAGCGGATTTAAGTTATCAGCTTGCCACGATAAAACTCGATGTTGACCTGGACTTCAAATTTGAAGATTTAAAACAGCAGGAGCCAGATACCAGCAGTTTGATGAAACTTTTTATGGAGCTGGAATTTAAAGCTTGGGTTTCGGAATTGTCGGAAAAGGGAGAGGAGGTCGAGGTAAAGGCCGATGATGTCGAAAAAAATTATCACATAATCACAGAAGAAAAACAGCTCGACGAGTGGATAAAAAATTTACAAAACGCAGAGCTTTTTGCTTTTGATACCGAGACAACCAGTCTGGAATATATGGTCGCCGAGCTCGTGGGTGTCAGTGTGTGTTGTAAACCGGGCGAAGCCGCCTATATCCCCTGTGGGCATGATTACCTCGGTGCGCCTGAACAAATCTCACGTTCAGCCCTGCTCGCGAAACTCAAACCACTGCTTGAAAACCCAAATAAACTTAAAGTGGGTCAAAACCTCAAATATGATGCGCATATACTTAAAAACTATGACATAAATTTAGCTGGTATCGCTCACGATACGATGCTGGAATCATACGTATATAACAGTACCGCCTCACGACATGACATGGATTCGCTGGCGCTCGCCTACTTGGGATTAAAAACGGTTCACTTTGAAGATATTGCCGGTAAAGGCGCAAAACAAATTACCTTTAATCAAATCGATTTGGAGAAGGCGGGCTATTATGCCGCAGAGGATGCCGATATCACGCTGCGATTGCACGAAAAGATATGGCCCAAAATAGAGAAGGAAGCGGGGTTAAAAAATATTTATGAAAATATCGAAATTCCTTTGGTATCAGTTTTAGAAAAAATGGAAAGAAGGGGAACTATAATTGACCCCTTCATTTTGCAAGCACAAACAAATGAGCACCAAGTTACGATTGCTGAACTTCAGCGACAAGCTTATGAGATAGCGGGTGAAGAATTTAATTTAGCGTCACCCAAACAATTGGGACGTATCTTATTTGAAAAACAAAAATTACCGGTACTTAAGAAAACCAAAACCGGTGCAATATCAACTGCGGAGGAAATTTTGCAGGAGCTCGCCCTGGATTACCCTCTTCCGAAAGTCATTTTAGAGCATCGTGGTTTGGCTAAACTGGTCTCAACTTACACAGAAAAATTACCTCAACTTGTTAACCCAAAAACCGGTCGTGTGCATACTTCCTATCAACAAGCTATTGCAAGCACTGGCCGTCTGTCTTCGACTGACCCGAACCTGCAAAATATTCCCATTAAAACCGAAGCTGGCCGCAAAGTAAGGCAGGCTTTTATTGCGCCAAAGGGATATAAAATTGTTGCTGCAGACTATTCACAAATTGAACTTCGCATCATGGCCCACTTAAGTGGCGATAAAGGCCTTCAAACCGCCTTTGCAAATAATCTGGATGTTCACAAAGCCACAGCGGCGGAAGTGTTTGATACCGAGCTTGATAAAGTCAGCGCTGAACAGAGGCGCAGTGCCAAAGCTATTAATTTTGGTTTGATCTACGGCATGTCCGCATTTGGTTTGGCAAAACAACTTCACATTGGGCGCAACGACGCGCAACGATATATCGACCGGTATTTTTCTCGCTATCCTGGTGTAGCCGACTACATGAGTAATATTCGCAACACGGCCGCCGAACAAGGCTATGTTGAAACCCTGTTTGGAAGACGGCTCTACCTACCCGATATCACCAGTAACAATGCGATTCGCCGAAAGGCGGCTGAACGGGTCGCAATCAATGCGCCCATGCAAGGAAGCGCCGCAGATATTATCAAGTTGGCGATGATCAAGGTTGATAAGTGGATCGAAGAGGAAGCGGTTGACGCCTTTCTGGTAATGCAGGTTCACGATGAGCTGGTACTGGAAGTTGCAGAATCGAAAGTGGACGAAATCAGTCAACATCTGTGCGCAATGATGTCTGAAGCCGCTAATTTATCTGTTCCGCTCTTGGTTGAAGCTGGAAGCGGTAATTCTTGGGAAGAAGCCCACTAAAAATTGAAATTTAATTGAACTTTCCCGGAACCCCTATGTCATAGGATCTGAGCGAGCACAGAAGTATGGTTTTTTCTCCAACTTAATTGATTGATAGTGAATTAATTGCAATAGCCCCGGGCCCAAGGCCGCGGGGCTTTTTTTATGTATAGGAAGTACGGTATGCCGCGGGCGCAGGGAAGCGCAAGAGCGGCGATGTACAGGTAGTACGGGCCGAAGTTGTTCCTGCTACTTTCGGCACTTCCCGGATCTTTCAGAGTTTGCAAACAAAATAGCACCCCTAACTCGGCTAATGACAAAAGAGCCGTAGAATCAGGTGACAATTTCGAAAAATATCGAACTTATGCTTCAAACCCTCTGTCTTAGTAGTGCCCTTAGATGTTCCAAGAAATAGAACATCGCCATTGAACCCGGAGGATTCCCCAAGGCCTCCGGGTTTTTTTATGTACAGGAGGTACGGTATGCCGCGGGCGCAGGGAAGCGCAGGAGCGGCGATGTACAGGAGGTACGGGCCGAAGTTGTTCCTACAACTTTCGGCACTTCCCACATCCCTGTGGGTCGTATGCAAACCGCGGGCGCAGGGATGCCCAGGATCTGTTGTGTTTAAGTCTCCGGGTTTTGGTGCTCAAGCCAGGAATCAAGCACTTGTTCCAGCTCCTCTACTCCCATGCCTTTCAATGCGGAAAAGCTCTGAACACTTACTAAGTCTTCTACACCGGCGTCTTTCATATGTTTCATAACAGCGTTAACGGTGCTTCTTTGAGCGCCGAACTTGAGCTTGTCTGCCTTGGTGAGGAGGAGATGTACAGGCAGTTCTCGTTCCACTGCCCAATTAATCATCAGTGTATCGAATTCCTGCAGTGGATGGCGGATATCCATCACCAGCACCAAGCCTTTCAGGCTCTTTCGCTCATACAGGTATTCAGACAGGTGCTGTTGCCACTCTTCTTTGACCTTCTTGGGCACCTTGGCGTAACCGTAGCCAGGTAAATCTACAAGCCGAAGATCTTCAGCTCCGAGGGAAAAAAAATTAATAAGCTGGGTGCGTCCTGGCGTTTTACTTGTCCTCGCCAACTTGTTGTTAGCAGTCAATCGATTGATTGCACTGGATTTTCCCGCATTGGATCGGCCAGCAAAAGCGACTTCGCTGCCTGACTCGGGTGGACACTGATGGAGATTGGGCGCACTAATTAAAAATTGGGCACTTCGAAAATTAAGTTTAGACATTGTGTTTTACAAGCATTAGTCGCGGCAGGGTTCGCTGGCAGGAGGTGTGCAGCGTGCCCTATGTGTATATAATGCGCCCTTCATTAAAAGCGCGCATTCTAACAGGAAATGCTTGCTACACTGGAATTGCGTGCTGTGAATCATTGCAAAATAGACAAATCAAAAAGACGGAAATATTCATGAAGAAGCTTATTGCTAGCACCCTAACGTGCCTTGGCCTGTTTGCTTTAACCTCGATTGCCTTTGCTGGCGGTGATGTAAAGGCCGGAGAAAAACTCGTGACTACGTGTGCTGCTTGTCACGGGTCGGACGGAAATAGCCCCATGCCAAATTTTCCAAAATTGGCTGGTTTGGGAGAAAAATACATTTATAAGCAGTTAAAAGATATTTCAAACACTGACCCTAAAAAAGCCAGTCGAAACATACCTGAAATGACAAATATGCTGAATAATTTTTCAGACGCCGATTTGTTAAATATTGCTGCCTATTATGCTTCACAATCTATGCAGTTATCCGGCGCAAAAGAAATAGAACTCAAGCTGAATTCCGGGGTGAGCTTAAATGCTGAGGAATCTCTTGCCTTAGGTGAAAAAATCTATCGAGCTGGTAATGCTGAAACCGGGGTTGCAGCGTGTACGGCTTGCCACTCCCCAACCGGGAAAGGTAATGCGCCAGCGGGTTATCCTTTGTTGGCTGGACAATACCCCGAATACATTGTGAAACAATTATTGGCTTTTCAAGGTGGTGAGCGCACCAACGACGATGCCAGTGTGATGCGCGATATAGCAGGCAAAATGCATGCTGCAGAAATTAAAGCTGTTGCGAACTATATTGCGGGTTTGCAAGACTAAGCTATCAGTCGCCTGCAAAAACAGGCGACGTTCAACTTATTTTGTCCTTCAGTAAGCGACAATTCTTCAGCAAGAATTCAGTTTTGCTCTGCTAATTTGTGGGACAGTTATTTAAAACACTTATACGGTGCTCAAGTCCAAACCCAAAAGAAATCAAGTCAGGAGTTTATAATGCGCATTATTGCAGTTTTTTTCAGCCTGTTTATAAGTTTGGTTGCCTGTGCTCAAGAAAGCCAGGTTGCTACCTACAGCGCAGGTACGCATTACGATGTGATTGAAATACCCGTTAAAACCATTACACCTGGCAAGATCGAAGTGACAGAAGTGTTTTGGTACGGTTGTGGTCATTGTTTTTCCTTTGAGCCCACTTTAAATAAATGGGCAGAATCGCTTGCTGATGATGTAGAGCTGGTGAAATCTCCTGCGATCTGGGCAGCCCAAATGGAAGCTCACGCACGCATTTTCTATACCGCGAAAGCGCTTGGCATTTTGAACCAAACTCATCAAAAAGTGTTTGAAGCCATGCACCACGAGCGAAAGGCAATGCTTACAGAGGATGAAATCGGTAAATTCTTCTCAGAATTTGGTATCAGCGAAAAGCAGTTTAAAGATGTGTATACATCCTTCTCTGTATCCAGTCAGGTTCAACAAGCAGGCGCCAGAGCACGAAGCTTCAAAATCACGGGTACGCCGGAATTGATTGTAGATGGCCGATTCAGAATTTCGGCTCAAAAAGCGGGTGGCCAAAAACAGATGCTGGATGTCGCCGATTACCTCATTCAGCAAATTCGCAACAAAAAGCTCTAGACGGCCTAAATCTAAAGACACCTTTCAATTTTATCTCGCCGACTATACTTTCCTTAAGGCCCGAAAGCCTTGAGGGAGGTATATGACAGGCCCACGCAATAAATACCTTGCAGCCGAGCAAGAGCAAGAACGACTGGACAAGCTTCAGAACTTTCAATTGGACCAAATGCGCAAGACGGTGCTGCATTTGAGTGCAGCTGCCAAGGGTTTGGATGAGACCTTAGATAAAGAGTTATCTTTACTTAAGGAGAAGATCCGTGGCGCTTCGGGATCTCAGGTAGTTGATCAAATGGAGCGCGTCCATCTTGCAGTGAATGCCTTTGAGAGAAACCGAGATAACCTAAACCAACAGGCAGTAGGCCAATACAGTTTGCTGGTAAAGCAACTACTGGAACTCAAGTTACCGGCGGAAGTTAAGAAGAAGCTTGAAAGCTATGGCAAAAATCTAAAGGATCGCCTGGATAGCTGGCGGGTCTATCCCAATCTCATCGCCGAATTGGCCGTTATCCAAAAGCTCGCTTTAGAAGCAGCGATGCAGCCTGACGAAGGTTTTTGGCAACGAATCAAAGGCGGTAAAAAACTTACTTCTGAAGACAATAAAAAAACGGAAGCGACCGAGGAAAAAAAGAAAACCCGGCAAGCGCCTAAATCCAGTGAGTCTCCCACCGGGGAGATTGAAGAGATTGACAGTAAGCAGGTTTCTGCTTCTACGATTCCGCCTGAACCTGTGCGTCAGAATTTCGAAACACCCGATGCTGAAGAAACCTACGAATTAGTTGCTAAACGAATCACCCGCACACTCACGGGCTTAATAGAAAATATTGAAATTAATGACTTAATCAAACACAAAGTAGATATTGTTCAATCACGATTAAATCGAGGCTTGGATTGGTATGCGCTAGCGGTAACGCTTGAAGATATACGCGATATTCTTATGCAACGCTATCTTAGCGCCGATAAAGAATTTAGTGATTACCTGAAGAAGGTGAATGAAGATTTAAATGGCATACGTGAAAAGCTTGGTCTCGCAGTTGCCACGGAAGGACAACAACAAGGTGCAATCGATGTTTTTTCCGAAGCGGTAAGTCTACATGTTGATAATATGCGCACGAGTTTGAACAAGGGGGGTGATCTTAATCATCTTAAGCAGGAGATTGTTGTCCATATTGATGAAATATACCAAGCGCTGGAAACCTTCAAGAAAAGCGAAGAGCATAAAGAAAGCCTTTCTGATCAATTACGTAGTTTGGTAGAGAGAGTGCATTCGATTGAAAGTGAGTCGCAAAAAACCAAAGTTTTACTGGAAGAAGAACGTTACAAAGCCACGCATGATCCGCTTACTCAGTTACCCAATCGCGAGGCTTACGCTGAGCGTGCCTGGCAAGAACAACAGCGTTTTAAACGTTATGGTCGAGATTTAAGCCTTGCAGTCTGTGATATTGACCATTTTAAAAAGATCAATGATAACTATGGCCATCAAGCGGGTGATAAAGTACTAAAGCTATTCGCCAAATTGCTTTCTAGCCGTCTTCGAGAAGTAGACTTTGTAGGCAGATACGGCGGTGAGGAGTTTGTTATACTCATGCCTGAAACTTCGGCCGAAAATGCAAGAAAGGTGTTGGATAAAATACGCGCTAGTATCAGCAAAACGCCTTTTCGATTTCATAATGAGCCTGTACAAATAACGGTATCTTTTGGTATTTCCTCATTTAATGAAGATGATCAGATAGAAACCGTATTTTCACGAGCAGATAAAGCACTTTACGATGCGAAAAATCAAGGGAGAAATCGTTGCATCGTGGCTTGACTAAAACAAACATGCGATGATTGAACTTACTTTATTTTATATAGCCGATACAACACGAATTCAGCCCCGAATTTTAGATCAAGCACTTGCTTTACTCGATCAAACAGAACAATCGCGTTATTCGAATTTTAAAGCGGAAGAAGCGAGAAAGAACTTTTTGTTGGGGCGTTTGCTTGCCAAAACAGCACTGGCACAAAGCCTAAAACAGGAAGCCGGTGAATTACTTTTTGCAATTAGTGAAAACGGCAAACCTTTTTTGGAAAATAAGCAGGCCTTTTTCAGTATTGCCCACTGTCAGGGTGCGGTACTTGTAGCGGTTTCATCTCAAGCCGTGGGCGTGGATATAGAACAACAAAGTCGTTTTTACTCTGAGAAAATTGTCAACGAACAGTTTTTTTCCCGCCAGTTATTGAAAAGTATTCAGCTTGCTGAAAATCAAGCACGTCGTGCCGCACAATATTGGACAGCAATTGAATCTCTGGTGATATTAAAGGACAGTTCAATATTTCCTGAACGCAAGGCTTTTCATCACCTGGTCCAGAGCAATATGACCTACCCAAACAAGGACGATACGGTTTTCATATCATGGAAATTTTCGGACACTCTGGTTGCCAGTTTCGCTTTATGGGGCAGCGGGCAACAGCCGTTGAACGTGAACTATATTGATTTTTTGAATAAAGCTAACCAAAACTTCATGCTATTGGGGATAACAGAAGGTCAAAGCCTGTCTGTAAACAATAAACGAATTACTTTAGGGGGAGATATCTGATGTTGTACACGACACACCAAAAATTAGTGGTTCAACTCGCGCTGCTTGTAAGCAGCATGTTGATTATGGTCTCCGCTTTCGCTGAACATCCCTTTGAAAAAGCCTATTTGAAAAATTTTCAGGAAGGTTCGATGGCTTTAAAGGTTAAAACCGCCAAGAAAATATACAACTACTCTGGGATAACCAACGAGGAAATTTTTGATTTAATGGAGCAGGAAGCGCTTACCTTGGCAAGAAAGGACAAACCCAGCGGTGAAGAAACGGAGGCCGCTTCCTGGTTTACCAAAACCCTGGCTGCTTCCGGAAATGATAGGTATCGTGAAAGTTTACAATTACTAGCCAAGAATGCTCAAAAGAACAAAGTCAAAAAATATGCAAAAAATGCTTTGAATGAGTTGGATAAATTTAAACGCTGGAATGCAGTAATAAATGATTCCACCTATGAAATGGAAGGGATAAACCACAACTTGGCTAAACGCATGCGTTTTATTGCCAGTGATCAGGCAGATATGGGAAATTATGCAATTGAACAAGCCCGAAAATTTGCTGATTACGACCTAAACTTTCTCATTCTTATCGAGGAAAAGTTACACGAAGCGATTCCCAAAAAAGATATAGACAAAGACAAAGTAAAATATTACCGCAATGTGATGGATTACCTCATGGCACATCCGGATTTTGGGAAATACACAAGTTTGGTGAATCAGGTTGCAGAGCAGGCAAAAAACAAACAGTTACAAAAAGCGGCGAGAAAAGCACTTAACACCTAAATGAAATAAGAGTGTTGCATCTTAGTGTTAAGAGCTTTGTCAGCGTGATACTATGCGCGCGTGTAATACCATGCCAAGTGTTTTATGTTCGCTACGGAAGAAACGGTGGATCAAGAAGAAATACATAATCTCTTGAAAGCAGGCGCAAAAGCCTGGAATGATTGGCGCAAAAATCATCCGGGGGTTTCTTTAAACCTTGACGGCTTTAGTTTAAAAAACCTGGACCTGGACGGTATCGATTTTTCCGCAATCAGTATGCAGGACGCGACAATCACCGGCTGCAGTCTCAAGCGTGCAAATTTAATCTCTGCAAACTTTCAAAACTCCAATCTCGCTAAAAATGATTTGAGTGGGGCGAAGCTAATTGCCGCAGCCCTTCGCGGGGCGGATCTCAGTGAATCAATTCTCAACAATGCCAGTATTCTCACTGCAAATGTGAAAGGCGCGCGCCTGGATCGTGTCGATTTTCGAGGGCATGATCTAAGTGGATTGGATTTGCGTTCGGCTTCCTTGGTGGGTTGTAATCTCAGCCACCAATCACTTACCAAAGTAGATTTAAACAATATTGATCTCACCAATGCCAATTTGGAAAACGCGGATCTCAGCTATTCCAATCTCACGGGCGCTAAACTGACTCATGCCCGCCTTGTAAAAACCAAGCTCCAGGGTGCAGTGTTTAAAGACGCAAATCTTGAATATATCGATTTACATAAAGCAAACTTAAAAGGCTTGGACTTAAGCGGTGTCAATTTGCGCTACAGCGACTTGCGTGAAGCAGATTTACAAAATGCGCATTTGGCCAACGCAGATATTACCGGGGCAAAATTATGGCGAATACAAAGCCACGGTTGGGATATTTCAAATATAAAATGTGAGTTTGCATATTGGGACAATAACGGCTCGGAGAAAACGGTTTACCGCAATCACGAATTTGAACGCATTTATCGTGAAGCCATAACAATAGAACTCAAATATCCTCACCGGCTTACGCATATGGAATTAGCCACACTACCGATTCTTTTAGAGCACTTACAAGCTTCGCAGTGG
>JBNKVX010000026.1:0-42626 GCA_050299435.1 Cellvibrionaceae bacterium
AAGAAAGTGTCGAATTTTCGATTTTAAATCCGTCCCCCCCGCTAATAACATGGTTGATTGCCGCGATGCCCAAACAGTTTTGATTTCGCATTGCCAATTATGTTGTTTGGCAGCGAGGCTCAGAAGAGGCGCGATAATATGTGCGTCGCGCATTATCGGGCATATCATTTGAACCTTCATCGCCCTCGCTTGCTCTATAACCCAATCGGCAAATCCCACCAGAAACGGGCCAAGCACAGCTGCTCCAAACTGGAACCAAAAATGATCGCTGACGCTGTATGTATTAATGGCGGGAATTCGTCCTTGAGCACTTATGGCGAATGATCTCACCGGGAGCTTTCTTTTTGCTGCTAAACGCTTTACTGCAACATTATTATCAACACACGCCGAACCATGAAATACGTCTTCGTGAAACTCGAGCGGGTATAAAGGTGCTGCCGTAGAGGGATAATAAAGCGCGTGTATACCTTTGGATTCAGCACCACAAATATCTGCTGCATAGTTGTCGCCTATATGAATAATTCTATCCCGTTGAATAGCAGGAAAACATTCAAATATCTTTCCAAACAAATGTCGGTCACGCTTACTTTTTCTTTCATCTCTGGATACAAATAAGGCTGCATACAAATCAGAGCTTATGCCAGCTTCATCCAATATCAATGCAATCTCACTTTTTGATAAATACATGTCAGACAAAAAGACAACTGGCAAATTTTTGGTTTTAAGTGTTTGCAGTAAATCGAGCATATACGGATTTGCCCGCGCGACTTCTCTTTCTACAGACAACTCAATCGCAACAGCATCCTTTTCGCGGCCGCGCAAAGCGGGAATAAGGTGATAAATATCCCTCAACGAAGGGTCAACCTCTCCCTGCACCATCTGGCTGTATGCTTTCTCGGCCGCAGCTTGTCGCAAGCACCGAAAATTTCCATTGTCTAAATTTTGTGGAATCCACCCGTATTGCCGCAGTTTTTCTGCCGTGATTTCAAAAACAAGTTCAGGATGATGAACCAGACGATATAACACCGTATCAAAAACATCGAAACTGAATAGTTCAAATTGATGAATATCGAGATTTGCCAGATAGACATCTTGCTCCCAGGCAATCCCAGCGTGATATGTCAAACTGTCTTCTGTAGCTCGACTTAGCTCAGAACACATTATTATATTTCTCTCCATACGGTCTTGGATGACTCATAGTTTGGGAGGGCTTATCCTTTAATTCAAAATAGTACTGAATGTCTTGATGGTAATCTTCACGGGAAACGGGTTCCGGCCTAGTTGTAGCCCACAAATACATTTCCGGATGCACCAGAGCCAATACTCTTTCGGTGGCTTGAAAGCCTTTCGCTTCAAGGTTTTTTGCTGCTTCATCTTTGGCAAAAATAAGAATATTTTGTTTGTACCAGAAATCAACGCCACGTAAATCCCATAAATAGGTTCGCAACATGTCGAAACAGCTAAATCCTTGCTCCGCAAATAGTGCAGCCCAGTATTGTGGCCAATTTTCTGAAATATGACCCGTTCCACCTTGATAAGGAATCGCTCCGGAAAACAGTACTAAATCGCCGTGATTGGCAAGGCTACTCGCGTAGGCTTTGTGGCAGGAAATAGGTAGGTGCTCTGCCACTTCCAGAGACATCATTAAATCAAAGCTTCGAGCCAGATCGAAAGTGGCACTCAAATCCTGGGCTTTAAATTTCGATTTCGAAATCAACAGGCTTTCACCGGCTGAATCAGAGCCGTCCAAGCCAAAAATGTCCTCAATGCCTCGCTCCTGTGCAGCGGCTAACCAGGTTCCGGCACCGCAACCGATATCAAGTATGGATTTAGGTTTGCCAATAATGGAAAAAAGATAGTCCAAAACGACGTTCGCAGAATTGAACGACGCCCGAGCTTGATGTTTATAAAATTCTTCGTTGTACTGTTTCAAATTGGCAGCCATACCTTCTCCTCAATTCATTCTCTGGTTTGAACAACCAGTAACGCGCCGCTTGTCGCTATAAGTTAGTTCTTCAAAGAGTTCTCTTTGGTATTTACCTTGCAATAAATTAGCCATAGCATTTTTCGTCATTTTTTTGGCGGTGTTTCTACTAGTAAGCCTTAGAGGCAAGTAGAAAAATTAAATGAAGTGCCAATTTACATTTAAATCTCTAGGTAAAGTTAAAAAGGACACAAATGGATAGTGACCACCTCGTATCAATAGTGATTCCCTGCTACCAACAACAAGCCTTTCTTGAGCGCGCACTGCTATCGATACAAAATCAGAGCCATAAAAATATCGAAGTATTGGTAGTCGACGACGGATCGAGCCCGGCTATCAGTCTGGATGAAACATCCTGGCCGTTTCCCATGCAACTTATTCGTCAAAACAATCAGGGTTTATCGAGTGCACGAAACACAGGCTTGCACCAGTCGCGCGGTAAATGGATTAAATTTCTCGATTGCGACGATGAGCTATTGCCAAATTGTATTGAGGATCAACTAAATAACCTATCCGATCTTGAAGATAGTATTAGTGTGATCGGATTCATAGAGACCTCTGAGGCCAGTGACAAACAAGACACCATTATTCCTGCCTTTGCTCACCCTGAAGAAGCCGCACTTTTAATAAACTTTGGTCCCCCTCACATCTATCTGTATCCACGACAGCGTGTATTAGATATGAGTGGTTTTGATACCAGCGAACGCGTAAATGGTGGACACGAAGATTACGACTTAATTCTCAAATTATGTGCAGCAAAACTAAATTTTATCAGTGTGCATAAACCCGGGGTAATTTATTACCGCCGAGATGGCTCCATGTCGACCAATACAGATAAGATGGCTCGGACTCGGGCAGCAGTGTGGTGTTACAGATTTCCCTCTTTGTTGGAAGCCTATAAACACAGTCCAGGCTTCCTCAGCAGCAGCCTGGTTGCCTTATGTCGTCTATTAGAAGTCACGCCACAGCAATATCATTTTCACTTTCTACCTATTTTTCCTCTTTTGGTTCAACAACTCAGACAGAATGGTTTACACATACCCGTCGCTGAACTTGATCTAATTGTGCCATGGTTGGAGAAAATTTCCGGGCCTGAAGCGCAAAGTTTGCTGCAATTGACGCGAGCACTGCTTAACAAACAACAAAATCAACCTTTGACCTGGTCACCACAAAATATTATCGATAGACGCTTGGTGTTAGCCACTCAAGCGAATCCTGCTTCCATGAGCGATTGGTTACTGTCAATTCTTCCGTCCGCCTATAAATCCAACAAACAGTTTGCGATTTATGGTGCCGGTGAACTGGGAATTAAAACAATGGAATTTTTGAGGGCAATGGATTTACAGCCTGCATGCTTTATAGATAGACGAGCAGCTGAGATTCGTGAGATTAATTCAATTAAGGTAGAAACTTTGGATACGCTTTCAACAAGTAACGTAAACCTGGTCATCATTGCCTCACATGCTTATAGAGATGAGATTATTCAGGATCTTAGAAGGCATTCGCCGCACTTAACGATGGTTTGAGTAATACATATGCAGACAATCCAGGAAGAAGGTGAATTAGAATCCGGTAACCTAGTGCCGCGAACTTCAAATATCAAACTCTCAAACTGTCTATCCACCCAATGGTTTGTTGATTTCATTGCGACTCAATTTGGTTTGGGGCGGACGCTGGTTTTCGGTTCTGAAGATAAACAACTATTTTCAAAACTGTTGTTGAAAGGTTTTGATTGCTACTTCAATATAAGAGATACAACTCAATGCACTTATCTCAACCGTTTTTTTCCAGATCGTTGTGAAAGAGCCCCAAAATTATCAACTGCTTCTGTCAAAAAGATCCATCTCGCAATCATTTTTATCGATGAAAATGATGGGACGACACAACTGAACGACGTCCTGGAACTGATAAAGACTTATCAAATCGTGCACACCCTGGTCATTTATAATTCTGGATCCAACCTATTTTATGCTGATTATTGTCGCACCAGAGCCATGCTGGAAAGTCTTGCTTACGAATCAGGCTTTAGCAAGCACCTTTCATTTCTAGAATTTACCCACGAATATACAAACGTACTTCCTTTACAATTCGTTTTTCTCGCCTTGTCAATGGATATAGAAACCGCACATCGACAAGACGCGAATCCAAAGGTGAAAACTGCATTTGCGGGCGAATTAAAACATTTAATTTCAGACAAAGATAACTTTCTAAAAAACTCTGGCCCAAGCTGCTTAATGAAACTCTGGATGTATCAGATTGCCAATGAGTTTATACGACCCGGGGATCGAGTCCTCGACATCAGTACTGGCAGTAAAACAGCGTTACAGTATCTAAAGGCACGTTCGAAAGCACACTCTATAAATGAAAATATCCCCAAACCAGGCGTTCCTTCTCGCTCTTGCTCTATAGACAGTCCGAGCAAAGTAAATGTTAATGACTATTTGATTAAATTGCAGGCGCAAGCTGACAATCACCTGGATCTTAGCATTCTATTTCTTGAGGTCTCACAAATTGAGGCAAAAAATTTAGATGTTCAGAATACTGATTTTCCAGCACTTCTAGAGAGTATTAATTTCGATAGTATGATAGACGAGACACGTCGCACACTAAAGCCCGGAGGGCGATTGTTACTGGGTTTTTATCAGAATCATGTATTCGATCATATCGCATTGCAGCAAATTAGAAATCATTTACTTACAGCTCTTGCAGATAAATTTAGATTGGACAGTGGTCAAGCGATTAATTTACCTGAAGAATTTAATAAGGATGAAAAAAGGCTCTCACAGGATTGGTATTTTACCTTTAGGCCAGAAAGCCAGATAGATAAACCCACAAACTGCCTGCTGTTTTGCTTCATGAAAGACCCCCTAAGCGTGACCGATGTAGTTTACGAAGAGCAAATGTATGCGGGTGAACAGGCTCCTGACAATATCATTTCTTTCGCCAGAGACTATAACAATCCCTGGCTGGTTCACGCCCTCGTCTCTCTTCCCTGGCGACTCAGTAGTTTGCCTTTGAAAAGACTTGCTGAAGACACACTCGCACACTTTTCTGAGAATACCATAGAACATGCGGCAGCTCTTTGCGTGGTCGGTTATCAACTTCTCGACAATGCCGATACTGATGCCGATACCGTCAAACTGCATATTGAAAAGATTTCCATGACTCAAAATTCGCTGCAAGATAAGGGGCATGCTTTGAGGTGGAAAATATCCAATTCCTATTTAGCGGGTTTACTTTTGAGCAAGATAGGTGATTTTCCATCCGCGCTACACTGGTTTGAACAATGCAGCATTTCAGACTGTCGAAAATTTTCAGCCAGCCTCGGCACCAAAACCCTGTCAGCAGCCTATTGGGCAGGAAAATTGGCATTGGTGCTGGGCGACAGCGAAGGAGCAAGGCTACACTTTCAACGAGGGGTTAGTGGATATTTCGATTTATTTGCAAATGGAAAGCAGGAATTTATTGGCGATCAATTGATCCCTTTCGACTTGCCCTATTATGAAATGCAGGAGATGTTATATGCGCTAGCCAGTTGTAATCACGCCTTGAGAGAAAGTTACAAAAACCCCGATGATATTTTACTGGCATTAAATGATCCAAAAGGTAATGTTCAAGCGGAGATCAGAAACCAAAAAGATCAACCACACAGCAAGGGTGAGTATCGATCAACTGAGGATGCAGTAATAGCACTTCTCTGGAAGATTGCGCAGAGTGGAAAAGAAAAGCTCATTATCTACGGCGCTGGAAATTTTTGTAAAATACTATTGAAAAGACTTCAAGACAAACCGATTAGCATCGTAGCGATCGTTGATAGTAATGTAGGACTTCACGGCGGAAATATTTCTGATATTTGTATTTATCATCCAAATCAAACGCCTAATTTGTTAGATAAAGAAACTATAATCGCGATTGCTTCTAAGGTCTGGGCTAAGGAAATTTATCTCCAACTGTTGATTACTGTTGGAGAACAAAACGCAGAAAAAATATTGCACATATAAAACAGTAGTATAAGAAGCAAGAAATGTGTTGAAGCTTGCAAATGAGGAAAATGTAAATGAGAAATTGGATTATTTATAGTTTTTATACTGTGGGTACGCCTTATGAAAAAGAAGCAGAGTGGATTATCCACTCTGTTAACCAACATGGCATACCAAATCGAATTGATGCTATTCCATCCGAAGGAAACTGGAGAAAAAATGTTAACTTGAAGCCACGCCTGATTTTGCAAACGCTCGAAGAGTTAAAAAGACCCATCGTATGGGTAGATTGCGACGCGGAATTTTTACGCTTCCCTACAATATTTGATCAAATGTACAAGAATGACTACGACATCGCTGCACACACCATGGAGATCGAAGAAAGTATCACTTCCTCAGGTACTGTGTATTTCGATTACAAACCCCAAGTGGTTACTTTCATTAAAAACTGGGTTAAAGCTTGCGAGCAAAGTATGGAAAACGGAATATATGCGGGTATGGGGGTTCAACAAATCAGTATTGAGCAAATTATTTTCGGAGAAATGTTCAGGGAAGCTAAAAATAACAAGTCTCTGAAAACCTTTGATTTACCAGCTGATTACTACGCAATTGAAGATTTTCATGATGCCGGCACCCTCCATAAACAACAAACTTTCGATGTTCCTGCAATCATGCACCATCAAGCGTCTAGAAGACATCGCGAACCAGCAAACACTCAAGTTTAATACTCCAGAAAAAGGAAAAACAAGATGGCAAGCTGTTTGGATCGCATTAAGGCTGTTTGTTTACACATGCCAAAAACCGGAAGCACCTGGCGTGAGAATATTTTTAAAAAAAATGCCTCAAATCTTGAACTACGCGAGGTAATAGACAAGCATGCACCGATGGCTGAAGTGGTGTTAAGCCTGTCTAACAAAGAAATGTTCAAAACTCGGGATTTGGGTTATCGGTATTTTACCTTTGTGCGACATCCGGCCGACTGGATTAGCTCAATCTGGTCAGATTGGATATTTCCAGGAAGAAAAGAAAATATCGCCAAACATTATGCAAACCGCGGAACCTGGGATAATACCTTTATTGCATGGCCAATAGCGAATTTTTTTGATCCAAGCAGCCTGGATCAAACAGTAAAAAACCTTATACAACACTATCCAGACTATGTTTCTTATGTGTATAGCAGTTACACCATGGGTTGTCATTGGGTTGGAAAGTACGAGACCATGAAAGAGGATTTTTTACGCATACTCTCTGAGGTGGATTACGAAGATAATAAGTTAATAGAATCTATCGAAGGTGAAGAGCCGATGAACGTCAGTGTCAAACGTGAACAATCCATTTCACCAAATCTGCGTGATCAGCTCTATTCCTGTTGCCAGTCTGTTTATAATAGATACGGCTATGAACCTTGATTAAATGTTAACGACTTTAGCTTTTCCATGGATATCACTGGATAAGTGATTTTTCCAATCCGGATGATGAGCCAATAGACCGCGGAAGTAGTCTATAGTTTTGCTCATTCCTTCCTCTAGCGAGACGAGCTTATCGGGAGCCATTTGCAGTAGTTTCAGCGTTTCTACGTCAGCAGAAACCGTCGCACCTTTAATCTCTCCTGGACGCATAGGTAAATTAACAATTTTTGATTGACTCCCACTCAACTTGATAACGAGTTCCGCGACTTCACCTACAGTTTTGTTTTCTCGTGGACCGACTTCGACAACCTTGTTTAAACAAATACCTTTCGCAGCTGCCTCGAGTGCCTTAACTAAAGCAGTAGCAACATCACCAACGTAAACCATATCACTTATTTGTTTACCGTCTCCATATATCTCAACAGGCTGATTGGTTAGCGCGCGGCAAACAAAAGCAGGTGTAATTTTTCTTACTTTTCCAGGCCCAAAGGGTTCGGCTGCCAACTGTCTAGGACCGTAGGCATTTACCGCTCTCACAATATTGACTGTTGTTCCACGATAGTTGTTATACATATCTGAAAAACGTTCAATCATGGTCTTGGTGATTGAATAGGGGTTGTTCATCCAATGGTTCCCCACTCCGATATAGGCACCAGGCAATTTATACTGGGATGCCGCCTGCAACATATTGAGCCCGCCAATTAAATTAGACTTGGCAGCAGGAATCGGGTTTTGTATTGTTTCCTGTGTGCCCAGAACAGCGGCCAAGTGAATCCATCCTTCAACGTGCGCCATCGCTTCCGTTACAGCGACCTCATCCATCACATCTCCAAAAAAGACTTCGGCTCGCTCGTCGTATTCTTCCGGAGCGCGCCTGTGATGATCAAAAATGACAGGGGTGTGGCCTTTTGCAATTAACTCCTCAACAACATAGCGGCCAATAAATCCCATGCCTCCAGTAACCAGCACTTTCATCTTATTCATATATTCCACCTTTTTCTCACTTTCATATCGAATATTTCTTGCTCACGCCGCTTGACTCTCGCTTTGGAGCATACGTTCATTTAAAAAAACAAAGTCATTTGAAATACTAATTTTTTTATATGCCTCATTAAAACCGGGCATATTTTTATGCAATAGACCGTAGTCAACCCACTTTTCCTTAAATACAAAGTAGTCGTCGCCAATTTCACGTCGGACACATTTTGATAACTTTTCTAGCCATTTACCTTTTTGCAAAAAGTCATTGAGTGTCTGGGAGGTACTCCCCTCGCACAAAGATTTGTGAAGCGCCATGTCATAATCATTGACTTCAGGATAAACATTTCGTATGTGCCGCTTTGTAAGTGCATAAAACCCGAGGTTTTGTTTTCGCTGATACTTTTCACTTACTTGCTCTTCGTGTGTACGGTAATCAACCAAAACTTCGGGGATGTTTGCAAACTTCCATGCAGACTCCCTGCTCACTCTCATGAACAGTTCAACGTCTTCGACATGCGGAAATTCACTGTTATAGCGAAATTCATCCAAAACTGATTTTCGAAACATCACGCTACTGTGAGAAAACCCACAGGTTTTAAAAAACATCATATTCCTTATAAAGTTGTCTTCCTTGCGGTGATGCCATATTTCATTTTTTGCACCGAACAGCTTTACCCAGCTACCCACAATTCCGTACTCCGTGTTTTCCACAAGAAACCTGAGCTGGGTTTCAATCCGGCCTCGACGACATATATCATCAGCATCTGCCCTCGCAACATATTCTCCCTTACATAGGTTGATGCCGAGATTCAATGCCTGCACGATGCCGCCGTTACTTTGCCGCCATAATCGTATTCTTGAATCATTTTTAATGTACTTTTCAACTACACGTTCTGATCCATCAGTCGATCCGTCGTCAATAATCACGATCTCTAGATTTTGATAGCTTTGATCAAGCAAGCTCTCAATCGCCTCTGCGATGTAGGCACGTGCGTTGTAGACTGGCATCAAAACTGACACCAGCGGCTGACATGAATCTAGTTCTGATTTAGACTGCACGCCGCAATTCATATCCCGCTTTCTCATATTTTTCTTTATATAACTCGAATTTTTTTAAAGATGAATCAACAGCATCATCCATATCAAAGTACTTATATTCAGCCAATCGACCCAGGTTTATAATATTTTTATATTGTTTAATTAACTTCTGATAGCTATGAAAATGAGCCCGGCTCTCTTCGTTAAAGAGGGGGTAATAAGGTATATTTTTTTTAAGTTTGGGTTCGTAATTCTCGGGATACTCTTTCACAATAGTAGTTCGATCTACTTTCTTTCCGTAAAGATGTTTGAATTCCGTTATTCTTGTATAACTCGCATCATTCGGATAATTAACAACACAATAGTTCTGAAACTCTTCTTTATCATGCGTTTCAAGTTGGAATTTTAGAGAACGATACGGAAGCACACCATAACAGTAAGAAAAAAGCTCGTCCAAAGAACCCGTATAAATCAGTCCGCCGGAATACTCTTCTTGGTTGATAAGGATTTTTCCGTTTTCCAAGTTAGCGATATCCATAAAATCGCAGGCACAGACCACGTCAATTCGTTCATGGTCTATGATCTTCCTAATTAAGGCCGTGTATCCCTCCGTCGGCATTGCTTGATACTTATCATTAAAATATCCGTTAACTCTATTAACAATGATTGGTACACGGGCGGTCACTTCTGGAGAAATTTCTTCTGGTCGACAGCCCCACTGTTTACATGTGTAATTCAGGAATATATTTTCGTAAACAAAACATCCTAATTCTTTTAATATCGGGTCTTTTGCTACCATCAGCTCCAAGACTGGTACACGTGCTCCCTGCCCGTAGTTGCTCACTAATGTTTTTTGTATCGTTCTAGCTTTTTCAGGAGGGAAACACACATCTACTGAATTTAGGTTGAAGGGAACAGGTACCTTTTTCCCGCCAACTTCTGCAACTACCTGGTGGTGATATGTAGTCCAATGGGTGAATTTTGACAGGTAGCGCCACACCCTTTCATTACTTGTGTGAAATATATGGGGGCCATATTTGTGAATCAAAATCCCATCAGAGTTCACATAGTCAAAGCAATTTCCCGCTATATGATCACGCTTTTCAATCACCAGAACCCGAAGATTGAGATCCTGCGCGGCACGCTCTGCGAAAACGGCGCCAGACAAACCAGATCCTACGACTATGAGATCGTAGTTCTGAGGTGAGGTTTCATTGATCTTCTTAAATCTAGGCAACACTCAACTCCTGCTTTAAATAATTTACTCGGAATCTGTTTAACCAAACTCGCCTATGCTTTTCATTGCAGAAAGATTGGCCATCACTCGACTTTTCTATGAGAATTGAAAACTGATCCTGTTCACCCAACCCAAGGAAATACATCGCCGCTGCAAAAATGAAGTGTTGGTGACCATAATCACAAGCTAGTGTCGATACCCCGAATGAGCGTGCAACCTCACAACAGTAGAGCAGTTCATTGAGCACTTGAATTCTTCTTGAAACAGAGCGCGCTGTTTGCGCACCAAAACTATCCGTGTGAATTCGATACCGACCAAGAACCTGGTCAACAAAATCTATTGAACCCTGCAATTTATGCGCGTTATAAATATGAAAGGGATAATCAACAATAATCTTGCACTTGGGATCAACGGAATTTTCTATCCCTTCGTAGTTACGAACCATCATCGCACTTGCTTGCAAAAACGTTCCATATTTAACAAGATGGGTAATATTTGCTTTGCGAGGAATGTATTTGTGATTGTAAAAATCCCGACTGTACATGCCGGAGATCTCACCGTCTTCCGAGTTAAAAACTTCGCTTTCATGGTAACAAATAGCACAACCAGGATTGTTATCCAGATAAGTAACTTGCGTCTCTAGTTTCCCTGGAAGCGCAAGATCATCTCCGTCGAGGTAGGCGATATACTGCCCCTGAGCCAGCCTCAATAAACTTTTTAGATTAGCGACTAGCCCAACATTAGAGGGCTGGTAAAGGGCTTTCACGAGACCTGGAAAACGATCGCAATAGGATTGAATAATGGCAGCAGATGCATCTTGGGAATGATCATCTGCAACTAATATTTCGTATGAAAATTCACAGTTCTGTGCCAATAAGCTGCTTAAACAAGGCCCTATATAGGCCTCAAGGTTATAAACTGGCACGATTACACTCAATTTCACTTCCGTTCTCCTTACTTGCTCTATTCCTGGCTGGCTGATTTACGGCATATTCCTTCCTTTGGCTTTAATCCGTCTCAGGGTCTCTTCTTCTCTATTAACTTATCGGTGAGTTCACCTATTTCTTTATCTATTTTACGAATATCACTGACCAATAACGCCCCTTGCTCTGGCGCCAGATCAAGTACCAAGCGTAAAATACTCATCCAATTTAGATTATTCCTTGCTCGCGCAGATTCAATTTCATCAAGCGGATGCCTATCACTACTGGACAGGTCAGAGTCAGACCAATCAATGCTTATACGGAACCTTGAAAACGATTTTCCGTATTTCTCAAGCAGTTTATCGCGGCCTTCTTGCCAGGCATTGCGCGTAAGGCCAAGCAAGTGCACGCCGATACGCTGCCCGTTTTTAATGATATTGCCTGTACGAAAGCCTTCATCGGCAAACAAAAACTTCGCATGCAATTTAAGAACACGATCGTTTCCTTCTATAACTTCACAATTCAATTTCTCTATGTTGAGCTTGCCAAACACAAAGTCCAGAAAGTGAAACTCCAATGCTGCACCGAGACCTTGAGGCGCCCCTTGCGAACTGAGAAAAAATGCCCAATCAGCACTTTTATGAAGGTGGTCAATCCTTGTTGCTTTTACGATACCGATTGCCTGCCCCTCTAACATCACTGCAAATACTAACTGGGTGTTGTCTTCCTTAATCTTCTTTAACCACTGCAAGTGTTCATTCACCCCGATAGGTGTGTCGATGTACATCCATTTACGCACGTCGTCTTCATTTCGAATATCCAATACTTTCAATTGCATATCGGTATGGATTTTTGCCAGGGGTCTTAAAATAATTTCCATAACTTATTCAATCATGTCCCACTTCATGGGTTCTCCCAGACTAATTTTTCTTCGCGATTTTCTGCCAACTAACTCTTTTAAAAACCGTGGTTCAATACCGCCTCCAGGCCGCAAACTTCGCACACTGTTTTGCGATAAAATCTCGCCAGATTCAATTTCTTTTACAGCAAAAAGCGCTCGGCGATTCCTATTGGGCTCTTCTTCGTAATGCACCTCGCCCAGCGCGTCTTCAACTTCACGTACGGCTTCAACCATATGTGTAAATTCCCTGGCGGTGAGCGAAAAAAAACTGTCAACTGTTTTGTCCGCTTTACTTAATACAAAATGCTTTTCTATCATGGCTGCACCAAGTGCAACTGCCGCTATAGGTACACTGATACCCTCACTGTGATCAGAGAGGCCGACTGGACACTGAAACACTTTCCTTAAATGCTGGATGGTTTTCAGATGCATTTTGTTAGCAGGTGCGGGATACTCACTGGTACACTTCAACAAGCAAACATTGGCATTGCCGGCCAGTGCAACTTGTTGGGTCGCTTGCTCAATCTCCTCGAAGGTCGCCATCCCAGTAGAAATAATTACCGGCACACCGATTTGGGCGCTTTCTGCAATCAAATCCAGATCAATAATTTCAGGGGACGCAATTTTTATTGCCGGAAATTTTAGTTTTTGTAAAAGCTTTACTGCACTGGAATCGAATGGTGCAGAAAAAACTGTAATATCAATCTGCTCTCCAAGCGCCTTTAAATCTTCATGCCATTCCCAAGGCATCATCGCTTTTTGATACAAGTCGTACAGCGTTTGGCCTTTCCACGGTCCACTATTGATATAGAACTCCTTTCTATTACAGTTAAGTGTAATTGTGTCAGGTGTATAAGTTTGCAATTTAACCGCGTTCGCGCCAGCTTCTTTCGCGGCGTAAATAATGTCTACAGCTCGACTATAGTCCTGCCCATGGTTCGCTGACATTTCCGCAACAAGGTATACTGGCTTTCCCTCACCCACCTCATCTTTTCCAATAGTAAATGTGGAATTGAACTCAGGCATTTCTTTCTACCTTAAATTTAACTTCATCATTTAATCGAAGGGTGACACTGCGATACATGTATTCTGCTAGCACCCAATCTTCATTGGTATCAATATCGTGCACACGACTTCGATCAATTAAGATGGGGAGTGACCCAAGATTTCTATCTACACCCTCCCAACTGTTTTTAATCCAGAAAAATTGTCCTGCATCGTGATAACAGGGCTGAAGATCCTGAGATCGCGTAAGTTGATATTGTGGCTGAATCATCCTGAGTCCCTTGTCGCCATCAATACACAATGCTCGCTGGATGGGAAACTCAAACTCTGTAACCGCCAAGGCCTGTTTAAATTCTTTTCGGGTTCTTAGGCTGCGATATCCCCTCACAATATCTTCAGATTCAATCATCGGGGCGGTAGCATAAATGCAGCAAAGATAGTCTGGCCGTTGCCGATTGGCAGTAAGCCAGTCTGCACAGTGATCAACTACTTCGCCTACTGGCGTAAAATCATCAGCAAGGTTGTTTGGCCTAAAAAAAGGAGCTTCTGCGCCACAAGCTTGAGCAATCTCCGCAATATTTTCGTCATCGGTGGATACAATAACGCTCGAAAATAATTTACTTTCCAATGCCGCTTTAATGGAGTAGCAAATGAGGGGTTTGCCTGCGAAAGGCTTAATATTTTTGTCTGAAATACGCTTGCTTCCAGATCGAGCAGGTATAACGGCAACATTCAGTGTGTTATTCGCCTCCATTCGTTAACCTACCTGCTCCAAATTTTTTTCCAAGCAACTCTTTTCACATAAGGAAACAACTTCTTTCTGCTTCTGAATATCGACCTGTTCATGTAGCGGCAGCGACAACTCGTGTTCCGCCCAAGCCCGTGCTCCAGGATAATTTTCAGACCTGAATCCAAGATTACGGTAGTACGGTTGTGATGGAATGGAAGAATAATGAATGTTGACGCCGTAGTTCTTGCTTCGTAATAAATTAAAGGCGGCATTTCTAGAAGCTTTGCTAGAAAATAGTACCGGATACAAATGGCGCGAAGACTGACAATCTTCCGAAATATTCACCGCCTTCACTACTGTTGAGTTTAACAATTGATCGTAACGCTGCGCCTGTTGCTCCCGAGCTTCGACTCGTTTATTGAGAGCATGCAACTGGGACAAGCCTAATGCGGCGTGAATATCACTTAGTCGATAGTTGTAACCAAGTTCAACTTGTTCGACACGAACACTTAATTCATTTTTGTCTGTTTGCTTATCTGAATAACGTTGAATACCATGATGACTTAATAATCGTATTTTTATCGCAATTTCTTCATCATTACTAACTACCGCTCCCCCTTCGCCACAGGTAATAGGTTTAACCGGGTGAAAACTGAAAACGGCACAATCACTGTATTTGCAGGAGCCGACAGGGCTTCCACGATACTTTGCACCCAGTGCATGACTTGCGTCTTCAATCAGGGCAACTCCAAATCGTCTACACAAATCAGAAATTGGCTTCATGGCACAACTTTGCCCGCCGATATGTACCACAATTAACACTCGAGGAAAAATACCGCTACGCTTGGCGCTGTTAAACTTTTGTTCAAGTGCTTCAAGGGAAATTAATCCCGTGTCTTGATCAACATCGACAAAGTCAACTTCAGCTCCGCAAAAACGTACGCAGTTTGCGGAAGCAACAAAACTATTGGCTGCAACCCACGCGAGGGACTTGTTAGATAAACCCAGAGCCAGGCACGCCGTATGCAGTGCAGCGGTCGCATTGCATACCGCCACTGCGTGCTGGCTGCCACAATACTTTGCCAAAGCCTCTTCAAAACGCGGAACGGTATCACCCTGAGTTAGATAGTCAGACTGGAGTACATTCACTACTGCATCTATATCGTCTTGAGAGATATTTTGCCGACTGTAGGGAATCACAAGCTCAATGCCTCATGCATTTTGACTATGTTCTCAACATTCATAAAATCCGGGTTTGATTCAGAACAATATGAAAATCCGATTTTTACTTGAGAGCCCGTCTCTCCAACGGCATTTTTTTTATAGTCCACATCGGTATCAGAAAATTTCGTGCATGGGGTAATCACAAAATGGTCGTCAAACTCAATAGTTCGGTAACTATCGTCGCGAGGTACCATGATCTCGTGAAGCTTCTCACCAGGTCTTATTCCCACAATTTTCTGAGGCAAGTTGGGCGCAATCGCTTTCGCCAAATCAACAATTCGAATGGAGGGAATTTTTGGTACAAATATTTCGCCACCATGCATTCTTGAAAAACTTTTAAGCACAAGATCAACACCGTCTTGCAAGCTAATCCAGAACCGTGTCATTGATGGATCTGTAATCGGCAATTCGTTTTCACCACCTGCAAGCAGTTTTTTAAAAAATGGCACTACTGAGCCGCGCGAGCCCACAACATTTCCATAACGCACCACAGAAAATCGTGGATACTTTTCTCCCACAATATTATTCGCGGCGACAAATAATTTGTCCGAGCACAACTTGGTAGCACCATAAAGATTGACTGGATTAGCCGCCTTATCGGTTGACAAAGCGATGACCTTCGTGACCTTGTTGGCTATCGCCGCCTGAATAACATTTTCTGCACCGTTGACATTGGTCTTAATGCACTCCATGGGATTGTATTCAGCGACCGGCACCTGTTTAAGTGCTGCCGCATGGATAATATAGTCCACGCCTTTACAGGCTTGTTTTACACGTTCAGCGTCGCGCACATCGCCGATAAAGTAGCGCATATTTGGCGCGTTAAATTCCTGCTGCATCTCGTACTGCTTAAGTTCGTCGCGAGAAAACACAATAATTTTCTTTGGTGAATACCGCTCCAACAAGGTCTTCACATATTGCTTACCAAACGAACCTGTCCCGCCCGTTATAAGTATCGATTTATTGTCAAACACGCTTTAAGTCCTATGTTTTCCCTACACGAAATTCGTCAATTTTTTGACTAAATAGACAACGCTACAGAGGGTTATTTGCATGGAACATGCCATGACATGCCTTTATTTAAGGGCACAAAAATTGCGTAATTGAACACGAAAAATAATTTTGATGCCGATCTGCCGACAAATTGGCTGGTTATTATCTCAATTGACTGAAATGGATACTTATGTCTGAAGCGCTGATGCACCTGCTCGAACAAGCAGAACAACAAAAACTTGAAATGGAAATGCGTATTCTGCACGCGAAGAATTTAGAGCAGTTTAAAAATCATGCTCCTCGAATATATGAGAGGATTTGTGACTACCAAGCAAGTAAGGTCGTTCTTAAACTGGATCCAAACAAAAAAATAAATCTGATTAACCTGGATACACGTACCTGGTTTTACAATGACGTACCCTTATCGATTGTAAATCAACAAATAGATAGTTTTCGCGAAAATGCCAAAGTAAGAAAGTTTCATGTTGTTAAAAGCCCAGTGCAAAATGAAGAACACTTTCATATACGGGATTTAAACTACTTGCTTCACCTCTATGCGGAAAAAGAGGTTGAGCGTATCACGCACACGCCGAAATTAATCACGAATCTTATTATTTCTGGTGTTGGCCTTGGTTATCATATCCCCTTATTGCTTAAAGAATTCAACATCAAAAACCTACTGATTTACGAGAACTGTCTCGATACCTTTTATGCTTCTTTATTCACCATTGATTGGGGACCAGTACTAAATCACTTTAGCCAAGCTCATCACTCAATTATCTTCTGTGTTGGAGTGGGGCCCGAAAAAGCTATGGAACACATTGAAAGCGCTATTCATAATCTCGGGCTACATACGCACATGTATAGCTTTATTTTTCGACACAGTAACCGCGCCTGCGAACGCGATTTTATTCTGACCTATAACAATGAAATTCGCTCTTTTATCGGCGGCCTGGGTTATTTTGATGACGAGCAAATCGGATTTGCTCACGCGTGGCATAACCTCAATTCAGAACACGCGGTTTTCAAAACAAAACCCAAAGCAAAACGCCTTGCCCGTCTTGTTATAGCTGGCAATGGCCCTTCGCTGGATACACATCAGGATTACCTGAAACAGCAACGGGAAAACCTCATTATCTTCTCTTGTGGAACAGCGCTCGCTTCACTAATTCGCATGGGCGTCAAGCCTGATTTCCACGTCGAAATGGAACGCCCCTCTTTCGTGGAAGATGCGTTAAACATTGGCACTACTCAGGAACAAAGGAAAGGTATCACTTTGTTGTGCCTCCACACTGTGTCTCCTTTAACCATTGGCTGCTTTGACGAAGCGTGTTTTGCAATAAAACCTAATGACGCCGGTAGCAATCTGGTACATCAGTATTTCTCTCCTGAGAAATTGCCTGAATTAGGCTTCAGCAATCCAACCGTCACAAATTGCGCCCTTGCTTACGCACTCGCAATGGGCTTCAGGGACATCCATCTGGTTGGCGTTGATCTTGGCATGCAAGAAGACGATAAACATCATTCAGTGAATAGTATATATCACGATATATCAACTGCTGCTGATATTGAAAACTACGGCACCACATTGAATCCTGATGACCGTTATCTTGAAGGAAATTTTGGTGGGAAAGTGCGTGTACCAACTGTATTAGACAACGCCCGCTCTTCAATGGAGCGCTTGCTTGAGCTCGCCACCGCAACAGTCAAAGGTTTTAACTGTGTCAATTCAAATAATGGCGTCAAAATTAAGAATGCACTCGCCTGCAAAGTCGAGGATTTAAGTTCAGCACCAGAAATAGACAAAGAACGGGAAGTTTCACGCATTAAGAAAGATCACTTCTTGAGAAAGAATAATAAAAGCTTTGGTGAACCAGACGACTATTTGAAGACTTTCAAACAATTTCAACCTGCCATGTATCTCGAAGTGGGTGTCCAGACAGAAGAACAGCTCTACCATGCAGCAGGGAAAATATTTTCAGCTCTACGAAGAGTGAGTGATCCAACTACTTTGTTTTTAGTTCGGGGTAGTATCAATTGTTTTCTCGGCGCCATTTTCGAAAATACACTTTATTGCTCGTCAAAAGAAGATTTCATTGAACGTGTTCGCTTGGGTACGCGAGCTTATAACCATTTTATTAATTGTATTTATAAATTTATAAATGAAGACCCAATTAAAATAGACGATACAATAAATACTTACATGCGTAAGACAGTAGAAGAAAAAAACAAGACAGTAGAGAAAGCAAATAAATCGCTCGCACATTAATATTATAAATTTGCTTAAGTATACTTGTACTCCAAATATTAAGCATAAAAAAACCCGGACGAAGCCGGGTTTTTAGTCGACTCTTGCTTAGCCTTGAAGTAACGCCAGTACCTGTTGCGGTTGTGCATTTGCCTGGGCCAACATAGCTTGCGAAGCTTGTTGCAGTACTTGTGCACGGCTCAATTCAGAAGTCTCTTTGGCAAAGTCAGCGTCAAGAATTCGTGATCTAGCAGCAGAGGTTTTCTCAGAGACATTCGAGAGATTGGACATTGTAAAATCAAGACGATTGTTTATCGCACCTAGATCAGAGCGTGTCGAGTTGATTTGCTCCAGGGCCACATCAATGATATCGATCGATGCTTGCGCTCCTGCCGCCGTATCAATCTTGACGCCTGCCACTGAACCGGTGCCCTCAGCAGCATTCATCTCCTGGAATCCGGTAATAGCAAACACGTTCGCGTCTGTTGCACCATCCCCGTATTTAATCTGTATGGGTGAGCCATCTGCGGATCGCAAGCCAATTTGATCGGTCGTACCAGCGACTTCGAAGGCAACCACACCCGAATCATCAGCCACGTTGTTAATGGCTTCAATGACGAGATCAACTTGTGCCGCTGCACCTGTGGCAGCATCAATATCGCCCACAGCAACTCCATTGATTATTAGATCTCCTGAATTGATGGACGCGGTACCCGTTACAGCCATTCCAATCCAGTTGGAATTATTGTCCTGAAGATTTACACCGAGATCGTTCTGCTCAATTGAAGTAAGACCTGTTCCCGCCTCTATTTTTACGCCGCGATTATCACTGCTGGTATCCGTCAGTACCAAACTGAATTCCGCAGATGCCAAGGTGCCTGTTGCTGCGGCCACGTCTGAGGTAATCGTTATGGTTTCGGCATTTACTGCCGTCAGTACCATTTTTCCATCACTGTTAAGTTTTGCATCCACTGCTGTTTCATTGTTGATTTTCGCAACCAATTCTTCCAGTGAAGAAGTGTTAGTGAGAGTATAGGTTTGGGTATTCCCATCGCCATCAACCAAGCTGAATACAAAATTTGAGCCTTCAGGTAATACGCCGTTTCCAGCTGTCGAAGCAACTACCGAAACCAGAGTAGAAGCTTCAGCGCCTTTACCATCCAAGTCAGAATTAATCGAAGCAAGCAACTGATTAACATTTGACGATCCCGTTAAGCTACTAATAGCCACATCATTAATTTGCAGTTCATCTCCACCAGCCAGAGTTGTAAATGCCGAAAGGCCTGAACTCACTTCACCGACGAAATCGCCTGAGTTACTTCCCAACGATGATGCGCTGAAGCCCTGAATTCCCAAATCGATTGTTTGATTCGCTTCAGAACCTACTTGAAGTGCAACATCACTCAAACTGCCATCCAATAAGGGCTGGCCGTTAAAGGTAGTGGATTTGGCAATTCGATCCACTTCAGCTTTGAGTTGTTGTACTTCAGCATCCAGGGTCGACCTATCGACATCAGAATAAATTCCGTTAGCCGATTGGATGGCCAGCTCTCGCATCCGCTGCAAAATATTGGTTACCTCGTCGAGGGCTCCTTCTGCAGTTTGTATAAGTGACACACCATCATTTGCATTTCGAATAGCTTGGTTCAGCCCTCGAATTTGCGAGGTTTGTCTGTTGGATATAGCCAAGCCTGCAGCATCATCACGAGCGGTGTTTACACGCTTACCCGACGCGAGACGCTCCATGGCTTGTCTCATATCATTTCCCGATTGAACAAGTTGCCGCTGGGCATTTAACGCGGAAACGTTTGTGTTGATGACTAAAGGCATAACATTTCTCCTGTAACGCGAGAGTCACGATTGTTCTTCCAATTACAAACCGCCAGTCATATAAAACGGTTTTATCAATTTGAAAATTGCAACCACTGTGCCAAGTGAGAAATTTGCCGGTTTTGACGTATTTTTCTATGTTTTTTTAAATTTATTTTTAAAAAGCGGCAAGTTTTGTTCTTTAAGTTTGACAATGTTTGCCGCTTGATCGAAATGATTGGTCGCGAGTACAGATTTATGCGGGAGGGTGAGGTCTATGAAACCTTCGGAGGCAGGATGCCGATGCTGAGTGTACAGGGATGTATTCAAAGCGAGTTTCATAGACCTCACCCTCTCGCATAAATCTAAGCAGAATTACGATTGGATGCTTTAATAAAAAGTGAAGAGAACCCACGAAAAACTCGGACAAAACCCTGAGTGCAAGGTAGCGACTGTAAAAACAAATATAAAGCAGTTAGAAATATAATTATATTTGTGCAAATAAGGTTAAACGACTAACCCGAATAAACGAAGCCTGTGCAGCTTCTAAAATTAAAGTCTGTGCCGACAATCGGGTTGAGGCTTCAGCGTAATCAGTATCACGGAGTTCCGCCATAATTTCGCTTGTAACCAACTCCGAATCCAAATGTAAGGACCGCGTACTTTCCAGCGTATTGGTACGCGCACCAATTTTTGCGCGAATATCGAGGACGCTGGTTTGCGCGTTACCCAAGTTGGCCAGTGTTTGCCCAACTGTGGTTTCCAGGTAATCACGGCTGTCCTGGCTACCATCATAATTTTTCATTGCCAAACTGAAACGCGCCAGTATCGTCAGCACATCCTGTTTATTACTGGAGTCAACAAAAAAGCGATCGCCTGTCTGACTCAATTGACCATCAACAGAGCTAGAGCCTCCACTTGTATTTATTCCCATTACGCCATCGATGTTGGCACTACCATTGGCAATAGTAAAATTGATACCCGCCGGAGATCGTATTCCGCCGTTATCTGCAACTAAACCCAAGCTGGCCAAGGCTGCGGCATTACCATTGGCCACGTCATTCAGATTAGTCACCAAATCTGCAAGGTTAGTGATATTTGCATCCAAAGTGAGTACTTCAGTTCGCCCACCCGCTGTAATCGTAAACGTTTCTGCTGCTGCAAAATTAAATGAAAAACTGGCAGCGCCGTCTATACCATAGTTTCGCGTCGCGACAGTGGCAGGTGTTCCCGAATCCGGTTGCCCGGAAATATGAAACCGCACTCCCATTACTTCGATATTGCCACCCGGAGTGTAAACCTGATTTGCAACCAACACTCGCCCCGTCGATTTTTCTGTCGCCGTATAATTTTTCCCCGGTGGTACAATGGCCGTATCCGCATTAAAACTGATAACTATGTCTTCCGGATAAAAATCATCGTAGAGTTCTTGATCAAAAACTTCGCCTACCGAAATTTGAGCACCAGGAACTGAAGTGTTTCTCGGGCTTGCATAATTATAAATTGTGTTGTGATCGCTCTCGACATTGACGAATGCGTCTTTCCCGGAATCACTGGAGGCGATAGTCGTATTATTCGCAATTTTTATAAATTGTTGACCTTCATCTCCGTTATATCGAAATCCGCTTTGACTGCTTCCGGTGAAAGGCTCTGCCGTACTTTGAAAACCACCAAATATATAGTCACCGTTTGCATTTCGAGTATTTAATAAATCCTGCAATTCATCCAAACGCGAATCTACTTCGCTAGCTAAAGCGCGATACTCATTCACACCCATAGTTGCGGTATTCCCCGCTTGAACTCCTAGTTCCTGCATACGTTGAATCAAATTATTAACACTGTCCAGGACAAACTCTTCGACGGTGAGGTTGTTTTGTGCGATATCGATGTTGTTTTGATATTGCTTAATACTGGCGAGCTCATCAGTTAACTGCATGATTTTTGTCGAAGCAACTGGGTCATCAGAAGGATGCAGAACGCGGCGTCCTGTAGACAATTGCTCCTGCGTTTTAATCATGGCCTCATTGGCGTCCGCCATACTACGGTTTGCAATATTAAATATTTGGATCGTTGAGATTCTCATAATTAAAACGCTCCAAGTAAACGGTCAAACAAATCTCTAGCAACAGAAATTACCTGGGCATTGGCAGAAAACATCTGCTCGAAGCGAATTAAATCTGCCGCTTCTTCATCCAGATTAACAGCTGATATCGAATCCCTTCTTTGCTGAGATTGTTTCAGTACTTGATCTGCCGCATCCTTGTTAGTGATGATTGAAGCAGTTTCAATCCCAACTCGCTCGACAATAGTGCCGTAGGCTTCACCATAACTTTCGACACCGCCATTTATTGTTCCCTGGTTTTCCAAGTCAACAAATCGCAAGGCATTTCGGTTATCAAAGGATCCATCATTATTAAATTCTAATGTGAAAGAATCGCCTGTTTGTGGAATGCCATTTAAAGAGGCTTGAATACCAAAATAAGCAGACTTTGCAAAATCAATTGCAGTGGTATCTCCAAATAACATGCTATCAGGAGGAAAAGTACTTAAACTCAGGCCATCGGCCAAGGTGACATCAATCACACCGCCAACCAACAAATTGTTTTGCACCGCAGCGCTACTGCTTTGCAAACGACTTGCTGCATTTGTGCCGTCACCAACGTCGAGGTATTCTCCACTTAAGCCCGTAAAACCGATATTTAAGTCATCACCCAGTGTGCTATATATCCGCAACTCCAAATTTCCGTTAACAGGGTCTTGAGCTGCCGTCGCATAGATACTGTTTGAAGAAAAGTAATCCAGGGAATTAATTCTATCAGCGAGATATTGTTGAAACTCCTGTACTTCCGTTTGTGGATTTGGAATTCCCGCAACTAATACACGATCTCCCGTAACGAGATCATCCTCGTATTCGAGTAAATCCTGACCATTCAGTGTAATTTGAACAGGCTCGTTCATAGAGATTTGAAAATTAGACAATTCCGCATAGGTCAACGCATTTGCAGAGACACCCGGAATATTACTTAATGCGCTGGCAGTTTGACGCGCTGTGGCATTAAGTTGGGTAAAAATATTGTAGCTGGTTGGTGCCACACTTGAACTTGTCGATGCTTCCGTAATAGTTATGGCTTCAGCTGGATAACGATTTGTCTTTACGCCAAATCCACTCAATCCATCGGCATTACCCACAGTCGTAAAAGGTGCACCTGTACTGATGCTAAAACCCAACAAGCTATCCGCTGCACTGGGGCCGGCAGGGCCAACATAATTCTGTAATGTCACATCACCATCGCCAGGTGTAAGTCGACGAAATGCAAGCGTATTTGTGCCACTGCCGTTGTCAACAATCACAGCTCGCACATCACTGGTTCCAAGCTGAGAATTGATTTCAGCTAGCAAGCTTGCATTATCAAGAATAGCTGCATTCGAAATGCTTACGGTCACGCTTGAGTTAGCCGCACCACCCAAAGTATTTGATACAACTACATCAAACGAAAATTGATTAGCACCACTAAAATCACTGACAGTAAAATCGGGAGCAAGCGCACCGGCAACCTGAATTGCTGCGTTACTAGCAGGCGTTCTACCAACAGGCAAACCAATAAAATCCCCCTTCGTACTCACAATCATTGCACCAGGGTCTTCTGAAAATATTTCGTTAGACACACCCGGAACAAATCTTTGATTACGTAGCGGCGGATCCAGATCAACCGGGCGCCCTGGGTCACTCGCGTCAAGCACATCATAGGTGTAGGGTGTAGTAAAACGAACCATCAACGGAGGATTCATTTCTCCAGGGACAGAAAATAAAGGTAAGGGATTACCGTCCACATCCGTTATGGCCAACACTTCTCCCTGTGAAAGGGTGCCAGTGCCCAGGTTTCCCAGTAAGGCATCGGCACGAAGTGGGCTTGAAAATGCAATTTCCTGAGCAGAAATTAAACTCGAAGAGATATCCCGCCCACCGTAGCGCACGGGTAAAAGTTTGAAGGTATCGCCGTTGTTAAACGTTCCGCCTTCAAAAACCAGTTCCATCCCGTCAAAAGTAGTGGAAAAGGGAAATCCACCGGATAAAATACCTGTAGAAACTATGGCACCATCGTCGAGACGCTCTACGCGAAATAGTCCGCCCTGTGAAACGCTAACCTCGTAATCACTGACAGTAAGTTGTTGTCCGTCAATAATATTTAAGAGCATTTGCCCATTTTGAGGTGGCGCATTTTCTGAATTTGCAACCACACGATCACGGGATATATCTACATCGTTAACGTCGTTAAAAAATAATCCACCAAACTGATTGTTAAGGTTGATCCCCATCTGATGGACCTGATTAAACGAATCAGCCAACACCACAGCGATTCGCCCAAACTCGTTATAGGTGCTGGACATTGTCGAATCACGAAAATCCAGCAGCCCACCTACGATGCCTCCAGAAATTTTGTCTGTCACAACTTGTCCACCGACATCGTCAACAAACATAATATCCATTTTGGTCGCATCCGCCTCGCTAGCAACTAAACTCAACTCCCTGGACTGAGTTCCGACAACCAGGTTTTGTCCACTGCCGATGACTATATTAATTTGGCCGTTTCCTTGATCGTAAGTGGTAAGCGATACCAATTCTGAAAGCGTACGCAATGCTTCATCGCGCTGATCAAGTAAATCATTTGGAGAAGCCCCGTTACCAACACCAATCGCATCAGATATTTTTAGATTTAAATTCGCTATATTTGCGGATAATGCATTTATCTGTTCAACGGCAGAAGAAAGTTGGTCGTTAATGCCGCTCTCAATAGTTTCAAAACGACCGTATAACGTATTAAAACGATCCGCCAGATTGTCGGCCTCACTGATAATCAACTGTCGCGCAGGAATTGAAGTTGGATCGTCAGCACCATTTTGCATTGCAGCAAAAAATGTTTCCAAAGCACTGGACAAACCTGTTGAAGCATCAGCCAACAAGCCATCAAGTAAAGTAATATTGTCGTAATTGGCTTCCAGCCCTTTAAACAAACTGGTATCCTGGCGTAATTGCTCAGTAACAAATTGGTTGACTATGCGCGTTATACTTTCAACGTTGGCACCATTACCCAAGTAACCACCTGATTGCAAGGTGGCGGGATTAGTGACAACTTCCACGCGCTGACGACTGTAACCTTCAACTCCAGCATTTGCGATATTGTGACCAGTTGTACTTAGATGGGTTTGACTGACTTTTAAACCCGTTACGCTGATACCAAGCAAGTCAGAAGTCATTGATTATCTCCCAATAAACTTTTGATTTGCGTGTAAACGCTCATTACTTTTTCCGCGTATTTGGAATCGGTCGCATAACCCGATTTCTGGAGCTGCCGAATAAATCCAGTTGCGTCACCTGATTGCTTCAATGCCTCTGAAAATCGTTCATTGTTTTTTAACAAATCAACATAGTCTTCTATGGATTCGCCAATATTCTTATAAACCTTAAATTCGGATACTTCATTTTTAAGCACACCCTGCTTTTCTTCCAGACTACGAACATCAACACTTTCACCCTGCCAATCCCGGCTGCGTTTAATATTGAATAGATTAAAACTGGGCTCTCCCTTATCATCAGCCAACATATACTTGCCCCAACCGGTTTCCAAAGCAGATTGGGCAGTAAGCAACTTTGCATCAACCCCAAGGGCTTTAGCTGCTTTCTCCACATAGGGAAGTACTTTTTCAACAAAGCTTTCGCGTGAATCTGAAAATTCAACGCGAGGAGCTTGCCCATCCCTGCTTTCTTTTGGCGATTTGGAATTTGTTTCTTCAACACCGTAAGATTGCTGCAACTGCCTGTATAGCACATCAGCAATACCTAAACCTTTATTTTTAGAAAGTGTCAATGAAAGTTGATGATCGTGCATATCGCGATAAAAATCACTTTCGTTACTATTGAATAGACTATCTTCCTCAAATACGGCATTTGCATTGCGCATATTTTTAAGCATGATATTAATAAACATGGATTCGAATTGTTGGGCAACTTTTTTAAGTGCTGTATTTCGATCTGCAGAACGAATTTCTTTCCCAACAGCATTCAGGTCGGTAAAAACGTCTTTTGAAATGGCAGAAGGAGGAAGGCTCACTTATATCACCATGATCTCTGCCCTTAAGGCACCCGCTTGTTTTAGCGCTTCCAATATCGCCATCAAATCGCCAGGTGCCGCGCCAACATCATTTACAGCCCGAACAATATCACTCAGCGTTGGACCTGGTTTAAATTCAAACATTTGCCCACTTTCTTCCGTCGCTTGCACTTCACTGTTGGGAACAACCACCGTATCACCCGCTCCAAACTGATTAGGCTGACTGACCACTGCGTTTTCACTTATGGTCACAGTTAGTGAGCCGTGCGTAATTGCGACAGGGTCAACGCGAACATGCTCACCCACTACGATCGTGCCAGTGCGTGAATTGATAATCACTTTCGCAGCTGCATCGCCAGGTTTAACTTCAATGTTTTCTAACACTGAAATGTAATCCACTCTTTGCGAGGGATCGTGAGGCGCTTGTACTACAACTGAGACTGCATCCAGGGGCTTGGCCACGTTCGGGCCTAATACCTGATTAATACCGTGCGCAACGCGTTTTGCTGTAGTGAAATCTGGAGAATGTAAATTAAATATTACTTTATTGTCGCCGCCAAAATCAGTTGGCACGCTACGCTCCACTAGTGCGCCACTTGGCACACGCCCCACACTGGGAACATTCACTGTAAGTTTGGAGCCATCCCTCCCTTCCGCACCAAATCCGCCTACAACCAGATTCCCCTGGGCAACGGCATAGGTATTTCCATCCACACCTTTTAAAGGTGTTAGAAGCAAACTACCTCCGCGTAAACTTTTCGCATTGGAGATAGAGGAAACCGTCACATCAAGTTGTTGACCCGGCTTGGAAAATGCCGGTAACTCTGCGTGCACAGCAACGGCTGCAACATTTTTCAGTTGAAAGCGCGCGCCTGGCGGGATAGTAATACCAAATTGTTTTAACATCGTCATAAATGACTGAATGGTAAAAGGCGATTGGTTAGTTTGGTCTCCAGTACCGTCCAGACCAACAACAAGTCCGTATCCAACAAGCTGATTCACCCGCACACCTTGCACTGAGGTAATATCTTTAATCCTTTCAGCCGCTGTACTTGTGCCTATTAAAAACAAAGCTGATAGGAGTAATCCTTTTTTAATATTCATTGCTCTGTCCTTTTAGTTAAAACGGCCAAATTGGGCTATTAAAGAAATTACTCAACCAACCCATACGCTGAGAGTTTGCAATATCGCCTTCGCCAGAATAAGTAATTCTTGCATTGGCAATTTTTGTTGAGAGTACTGTATTTTCAGGTGTAACATCATCGGGCCGAATTAATCCACTGATGCGAATATATTCATCTCCTCGATTAAGGGTAATCCATTTTTCTCCGCGAATTGCCAGTGTGCCGTTAGGGAACACATCGACGACTGTCACACTGATGTTGCCTTGCAGTCTGTTGCTTTGATCTGCCTCAGCTTCACCTTTGAATTCACGTTCGGCTTGAATATCGGTACTCATGGCAACACCATTATGAGTTGGTGTTAAACCAAGTATTCCACCTGTAACAGGATTACTAATATCATTTTCTTTTGAAATATCAATATTCGATGACTTGCTCGAAGTGGTGCGCTCTTCGAGCACAACAGTGATAATGTCACCCAAGCGCATCGCCTTCCTATCCGAATACAATTCCAATCCTGTTGTACTGCTAAATAAAGATCCCTGACTTGAAACTTCAGGAATTGTAGACGGCACCATAGCTGGCGCATAGTAGGGATCACCCGGCATAGCGGGTTGTTGAATAACACAACCAAAACTTGTGAATAAAAAAGTAAGTAGCAAACCTATTCGAAATACTTTTTTAGTTAGTGTATTACTCATATCCAAAACCCATCACAAATTTTGAGTCACAAACTGCAACATTTGATCAGCAGTGGAGACTATTTTTGAATTCATTTCATAAGCACGCTGAGTGGTAATCATGTTCACCATTTCTTCAACGATATCGACGTTAGAATTTTCCAACATTCCTTGTTTAAGCTGACCAAGTCCATTTTCACCTGGTGTACCAATAAGAGGATCACCGCTTGATGGGGTCTCAAGGAAAACATTTCCACCAATAGCCTGGAGTCCACCAGGATTAACAAAATCAACCAGTTGAATTTCACCAAGCACTTGAGGATCAGGTGTTCCTCGTATGAATGCACTCACAGTGCCATCAGTTCCAATGGTGAGATTATCCACACCTTCAGGAATTGTAATTCCAGGTTGCAATAGCAATCCGCTCGCATTCACAATCTCGCCATCACCATTCAAATGTAATTGTCCATCACGCGTATAAGAAACAGTTCCGTCGGGTTGCAATATTTGCAAAAATCCTCGGCCGTCTATAGCAATATCCAAAGATTGTTGCGTTATTTGTAAACTTCCGGACGTAAATTCTTTTTGAGTACCAACAATACGCACACCCGTACCAAGCTGTATACCCGAAGGCAGTTGAGTTTCTTCCGTTGTTTGCGCGCCGGGTTGCCGTTGGATTTGATAGAGCAAATCTTCAAACACCGCACGATCACGTTTAAAACCCACAGTGGACGCGTTGGACAAATTATTCGCGACGGTGGTCAGCTTCATGTCCTGAGCCGCGAGTCCAGTTTTACTAACGTATAATGCTGCGTGCATACTTCACCTCTGGTTTATTTCCCTGTAATCAATTCTTTTTAAGCTCTTAAGAGTTCTGCAACAATCGTGCGGAACTTTCTGATTGCTCTTGAACGTTCTGCATGATTTTTATTTGCACTTCATATTGCCTGGCCATTTCGAGCATTTTTGTGAGCTCGTTGACCGCATTCACATTGCTGCCTTCTAAAAACCCGGATTTAACTCTTACTTGCGCATCGGCTGCAATCTCCACTTCCTGATCTTTTGCACGAATCAATCCGTCTTCTGATTTATAAAATGAATTTGCTTCCGGGTTGACCAACTTAATTCGATCGATCACAACAATGCCGTCTGCGCCCAAACCGAGAGGAATTGCAGTAACTGTTCCATCAATTGCAACTTCAATTTTTTCTGCCGCTGGCACCGCAAGCGGTCCACCATTACCCATTACCGGCAAGCCATTGCCGGTTCTTAAAATACCAACATTGTCGACAAACATTGAACCGATACGTGTATACGCTTCGTTACCGTCTGGTGCTTGAACTGCAATGAACCCTTCGCCTTCAATTGCAATATCCAAATCGCGCCCGGTTTGCGCCATCGGACCTTGAGAGAAATCAGTTGCGGGAATTTCTGTTTGTGCGTAAGCCCTTGAAGGATGGCCGCTCCCGTAATATACGGGCATACTGCGCGCTTGCGTGAAGTCTGAACGAAAACCTGTTGTACTGACATTCGCGAGATTATTTGCAGCTACGGCTTGTGCGAGCATATTGTTTTTCGCACCGGTCATTGCAATATATAAGGCTTTATCCACTGTACATCTCCGTCAAAAATTTCCTTTATATACAGAAAATTGCAACGTCTATGCCAAAGGTGTCAGATTTTTGTTTTATCCTGCTGTTTTTTCTCTGCGCTCCAGGGAGGGCCACCCAAAACACGCTATGAATACATCCCTGTACGCTCTACGTCGGCGTCCTGCCTCCGAAGGTTTTGGGTGGCCCTCCCTGGAGCACAGAGAAGGATCACGAAATTTCAAAATAAATGAGGAGTGAGAACACACACCAAAGGTTATTTTTCTATTTTTGAAGAAGTTTTTACAAGGTTGTGGGATCAAGCCAAAGTGCCGGTTCATCAACTGGCGTTTCTTTTGGAAGTGTGGGATTGTCTAATGGAAAGCTAAGGCGATTTTTAATATTGGATTTACTCACCACATCCTGAACAGTGGGATCAGAAATAAAATACTCATGAAACGAGCCATCATTAATCATTTTACGAAGACCACTTTCCAATTCCCGCGCCAATTCTTGATTTTCTTTCGAAACGAACAAATAAAATGGCATCTTATAAACCAGCATAAGATTTTTCTCGACAGCAAGTTCAAGCGTGGGCCTAATTTGCATTTCAGACCACGGTTCTTGCACCCCTCTAGGAAACGCATCAATACGACCACCATCTACCATGTAAAACAAACTGTCGTATTTGTTTGCAGTCACCACGTTTAAACCATTGTGGCGCAATATTCCGGTATCAGCCCAAGTTGTGCCTTGCCCAAGTTTGAAATGAACAAGATCTTCTTTCGTCTGAATGTCTTCAAAACGTTGTTGATTGTTTTTATGAATTAAAAAGATTCGGTGTCCAAGCAGGCCTTTGTAGAGTGGAATGCGAACAGGCTGTAAAATGTCTTCCATTTCCTGATTTGTTGCGGCCCACATGATGTCAATGCCACCCTCACTCACCATTTGAATCATGCGACCTTGGGGAATTTCACCAGGGATTTTTTTATATTCCCAGGTAAATTGACTTCGCGCAAGAGAACGCTTTACCAGTCCAAACGAATATCGACCGAGAGAATCTTCCACTGAGTTATAGACAAGTGTACGAGTTTCAGCTTGCGCTGAAAGAACAGAAATGCAGAGGATAATAACGCCTGTAGAAAGCAAAACTACGCGCCAGATAGGTCTGGAATCCACTTAATACCACCAAAAAAACAAAGTTTCTACGAGTATAGCAATTGCGTAGAAGTACGCAGGGAGCAACTTGCTCCCCCGCTCTTAGAACTTATCTCAGGTTGATAATGGTCTGAGTAACCTGATCAGCCGTTTCGATGGTTTTTGCGCTCGCCTGGAAATTTCTTTGAGCGATGATGAGGTTTACCAATTGCTCCGACAAATCGACATTCGATTCTTCCAAAGCGCCTGACTGGATCGCTCCCAGGGCTGCACTGCCCGGCACACCTACATTAGGACCACCCGACTCAAAGGTTTCAGCCCATGAAGTGTTACCCACTGGTTGCAATCCTTGTTGGTTGGTAAAGTCTGCCAAAGCAAGCTGTCCCAGAATTTGCGATTCGCCATTGGTAAAACGAGCAAATATCATTCCTGAATCATCAATCGCCAAACCGGACAGGCGGCCTGTTGCATAACCATTTTGATCAACATCATTCACCGAAAAGGCGGAACCAAATTGCGTGGTACCCAACAAATCAATTACGAAGTTTGAACTTGTGGGTGGATCAGGGATAACGACTATACCCCCCGCTAAAACATTTTGTGGACCCTGTGCTCCGTTGGGTTGTCCATTTTGATCAAGCGGAGTCCAGTTTGAAATCAGAATGTCTGAGGTGGCTGTGGTATTGAGAGAACCGTCCGGATTGAAATACACGTCATAACCCGCCGTTGTAGGCAGTGTATTTAAGGGTGGCGCTAAAGTGGTATCCGGATCACCCACATCTTCTCCATCAATTTGCACATACATACGCCAGTGATTGGGTGTCGTTGTGGGATCACTGGGAGCGTAATCCTGTTTCACAAAATACTGCGTCATCACATGGGAATTTCCTAAACTGTCGTAAATAGTCATGGATGTCGCGCTATTAAAAGTTGCCTGATCATTTGGGTCAAACTGATTCAAAACAACCGGTGAAAAAACAGATGCTGTTAGCGGTTGAAAGATGCCTGTTGAAGGCGGTTGCGCATTGCTGATGGCATAATCTTCTTCTAAAACAATATTCAGATAGCCCCCAACCACGGCAGAATTGGTAGCCGCATCATAATTCCCTGCCCCCACGCCATCGGAAGCAGAATCGACTTCCAAAGTTTGGCCAGGCGCCGCTGTATCACCTTGAACAGTTAGCGAATCGCCATCGTCAGTGCTGTCAATTGATACACTCAGATCATCACCAACTGCCGAACTGACGGAGAGAGAAGTGCCACTGCCGTTTAACACCGCAGAAATACCTGGCATGGTCGTGTTAGTAAGCGCGTTGATTTCTGACTCCAACCCCGCCAACGTGTCTGATAGCAAGGTAACCCCATTGATTGTCATTGTCATATTGCCAGCGGAATTGTTGTAATTGGAAATGGTGATGTCGGTTTGCGCAGTCGCTGTAATCCCTTGTAAAGAATTCATATCCGAAGCGGTATTAGAAGCGGTTTGGCCCGCTGGTGCCGTGTAGGTCACCACATTGCCACTGGGATCTGTCACATCAATTGACTGCTGCGGATAGCCATTAGTCACTTGCGGAATTCCACCTACAGATCCCGGATCAGGGTTAATACCGAGCTGCGCCGCTGGACCCGAGAAACTCGATAAGGTGATCTGTGAGTTTTCTCCTGATTGTAACCCGGTAAATTCCAATGCGTAATTGCCACTGCCTAAGTCAACCGCGTTTGCCAATACATCGATGGCTGTTTGTGGCGAAGTGGGAGCAGATAGTTGCGAATTAATCACACTCGCCAAAGTTCTTAGATCGTTAAAGGTATTTATATTTGTCGGCACTCCGGCAAGCGTATCTAAACTGACGCTCACGGCACCATTATTGCCGGATGAAGCGGATAACTGCACATCAAACCCGACAGTTGTGGAACTGAAATCAACAACAGGTGCAAGTGGCAGAGCAAAACTTGCACTGGTTGTCGTGGTTGTCGTGGCGGTTTGCAAACCCGCTTGTGCCACACCTACGGCATTACCGTCTGTTGTAAGACTCAAACCGTTGCTTTGCAATACCTGTTCTGTGGAATCCAAATTCAACAGCGATTCCACAAGGGTGGTTTGTCGAGGTGCGAGGTTACTGGTTTGAATCTGAATATCGCCCTGAATACCACCGATATTTCCGAGGAAGTCAGCAGAAAATCCTTGTAAACGCGCATCTGTGTTATTGGTGATAAAGCCTTGGTCATCCAAACCAAAAGCACCCGACCGGGTGTACAAGACTTCACCTTCTCGTTCGACAATAAAAAAACCGTTTCCATTTATCGCCAAATCCAGTTCGCTTTCGGTAAAACCTACACTCCCTTGAGTAAAACGTTGTGCTACATCCTGAATCAACACACCACTGCCGATCGCGTTTGTGCCTGCCCCCAAAACTGAGGTGGCATACACATCACCAAATTCGACACGAGAGGATTTGAATCCCGTGGTTGATGCATTGGCAATGTTATTGCCGGTAACCGATAAATCACTTGATGCGGCACGAATGCCACTGAGCGCGGTATCAAAAGGCATGGTAATCTCCTACTTCAAATCAAATTTACTCATTAAATTGTTTAACTTCGGCCAAACTAACTGGTCCGATGCCCGCCAGATTTAAGGTAAGCAAGCCGTTGGCCCCTACCGTGACACTGTTTACATTTGCACTTAAGGCTGTTTCCAGCGCTGTTTCTTCTCCATCAATCATGGAACTCACTTCAAATCGATATGTACCGGTTGTAACACCTTCAGGGTGATTAACGGACTGATCTTTAACTTCACCATTGACTTCAAGAAAACTGCCATCCCAGCGAAAAACCAGTTCGCCTGCGGGTTGTTGACCCAGAGAAAATTCGTCAACAAAGGAACCGGATTCCGAATAAATTTTAATACGAACATCGCTTGTGCTGGTTGGCACTTCCACACCGCCGCTTACAACATCTGCTAGTGAAAGTTGTGCTCGATCTGTTGGTACGGTAACCGAACGACCCACTAAGGTTGACGCTTGCAGCGCTTGATTAGCCACAAAGTTATTCGTAAAACTATCAAAATTATTGTTCAATCGATCCAGGCTTTCGACCGATGAAAATTGTGCAAGTTGTGCTATAAATTCAGTATTATCCTGCGGACTCAAAGGATCTTGATTTTCCATCTGGGTAATCATCAACTTCAAAAACGCACGTTGACCGAGTTCATTTTCCTGATTTTCTTCTTCTTTTTTATGAACCAAACCCAGCTCACCAAAAAGATTACTTCCGCTTGCACTGATCTCATTCATGGTGATTCACCTATTGTCCCAACGTTAAAACACGTTGAATCATTTGTTTTGCGGCATTCATAACATCAACGTTGACCTGAAAAGATCTTGACGCTGAAATCATATTTGTCATTTCTTCCACAACGTTCACGTTCGGATACAAAACATAACCTTCTTCATCCGCCTTGGGATGTTCAGGCTCATAACGTTTTTGTAAAGGTGCATCGCTTTCCACTATTCCCATAACTTGCACACCTACAGACTCGCGACCTTGTAAATATGAATTGAATTGGCTGGCAAATACTGGGTGCCTACCGCGATACACTTGCTCAGAACTTGAATGCGCTGACTCCGCATTAGCGATATTGCTTGCTGTGGTATTCAGGCGCACACTTTGCGCATTCATCCCGGTTCCAGCCGTATTAAATATTTGCGATAAACTCATAGATCACTCTCCGTGTTAATCACCGCGTAAAGCTTTAGTTAAGCCTTTAAATCGGCTGTTTAAAATCGTGAAAGCCGCCTGAAATTCAAGCGTATTTTTCATAAATTCCGCATGTTCAACTTGTTCTTCCACAGTGTTACCGTCAATCGAAGGTTGCTGAGGAACGCGATATAACTTTTCGTTGAATCCGGCTTGCACGTTGGGCGCAATATGACCACTGTGGCTGGATCGCATTAACACACGATCATCACTGGAGCCCATACGACGGCGTAGCTCAGCTTTAAAATCAAGATCGCGAGCTTTAAACCCTGGTGTATCGGCATTGGCCAAATTTGCAGACAAAACCGCCGCTTTGTCTGATCTCAGACTTAAAGCGTTTTCATAGAGGCCTATAGCATTGTGAAATGATATGGACATTTCCTGTTCCCTTATCGGCAAATTATTTGCCGTTAACGATAAATATTTTGTTACCAAACAAGAAAGAGCAATGCGTGTGCCAGAATACAAATAATTTTTAATTTATTGATTTATATGGATTTTATTTTCTGTTCAAAGAAAAAAGGGAGAGAAAAAAAAGAAAACGGCAAGTCTTTACCGCTTATAGGATCACTTGGCTTGGTAAACGACTCCAGGTCTGACATGTACAGTTTCAAACAAATCGCTGGCCATGCCTAAACTCTCAGAGGAACCTAAAATTAGAATGCCGCCAGGGTTTAATGCTTTTCGTAAACGAGCAAGAATATCGAATTTCAATTCGGCAGAAAAATAAATTAGTACATTGCGACAAAATATCGCATCGAATTTGCCCAGCAACGCATACGGTTCAAGTAAATTTTGTGCTTTAAAGGTAACCCGTTCCAGAATATTGGGTTTCACACACCAACTGTCCAACTGGTTTTGAACAAAATGATCCTTTAATCGACCACCTTCCAGACCTCTTGAAACAGAGAGCCTATCAAAACACCCTTGAGACGCTTTAGCCAACACTGCACTCGATAAATCTGTCGCCAGAATCTCCAAAGGGAAAACTTTAATACTGTAATTTCGTCGTATAAATTCTTCTGCAGTAATCGAAATAGAGAAAGGCTCCTGCCCATACGAACAAGCAGCGGACCAAATTCTATAACGTTCCCTTTCGCTCGCATGCAACTGAGGAAACAAGATATTTAAAAGGTACTCATAGGGATAGGTGTCACGAAACCAAAACGTTTCGTTGGTGGTCATGGCGTCAATAACTTGTTGGCGTAAATCTAAGTTACTACTAGATTGAACTTTTGTAGTTAATTCAGAAAGGTTTTGAATACAGTTTTCAATGAGAATTTTGCGCACACGCGTGGCAACCAAATATTGTTTATTTACTCCCAAATCAATGCCGGCTGCATCCCGCAGGAAATCCCGAAATGCATGGAACTCATCCGCACTAAAATGCGCCTGGTCGCTCAAAGTATTTTCTTCCCTTTTTCTATTAACTGCGCAATTAGTTTTAACTTATCTCGCCACTAAGCTCTGCTAACCTTGAATTAATGCGGTTGGCTAACTCGTCAGGATGGAATTTTGCGAGAAAATCGTTAGCACCAACTTTTTGAACCATCGCCTCATTAAAGACACCACTCAAGGACGTATGCAGCACGATGTGCATATCTTTTAGTTTTGGATTTGCTCGCACTTCAGCTGTAAAGGTATATCCATCCATTTCAGGCATCTCAATATCTGAAATTACCAGCAAGAATTCACGGTAAGGATCTTTGCCTTCGGCAACAACGCCTTCCAATATATCCAGCGCCTCCCTTCCATCTTTTGCGAGCGTGACTTCCATACCCAGTGACTGTGCCACTTTATGAATTTGCTTTCTTGCAATGGCTGAGTCATCCGAAATTAACACATGTTTTCTAACCGCCACATTTCGGTTAGATTCTTCAATGACCTCTTCACTGACTTCAGTTGGTAAGGGTGAAACTTCGGCAAGAATTTTTTCAACATCAATAATCTCAACGAGATTCCCCTCTACTTCGGTCACTGCAGTTAGATAGTTGTCTTTCCCTGCGCCACTGGGTGGGGGATGAATTGCACTCCAATTCATATTCACGATGCGCTCTACACCGCGGACCAGAAAACCTTGAGTTGAGCGATTGTACTCAGTGATGATAACGAAACAATCGTCAATGTTTTTGAGTGGCGGGCTGCCAGTTGCCATTTTTAAATCCATTATCGGAATGGTACCACCGCGAATATGGGCCACGCCGCGCACAACTGGATTCCGTTTGGGGATTTCATTCAGTGGAGGGCACTGCAATACTTCTTTAACTTTGAATACATTGATACCGTAAAGTTGTTTTCCACCTAGGCTGAATAACAATAGTTCAAGTCGGTTCTGACCCACCAACTGAGTACGCTGGTTTACGCTGTCTAATACGCCAGCCATATATCACCCTCATTCACAGCCCGAACCTAAGTCAATCTTTCGACTGACAATCGGCACAAGCTTTGCTATATCACTTTAAACGGCAGAAAAATGACGCCAACACATCGCAATATCTTATTGCTTTGTCTTAACAGCATAGGACAAGAATCATGAGACTTCGCAGTTTTTTCCTTTGGTTAGGCCCAGTGGTTTTCAGCACAAGTCTAATGGCACAAGCAGAAGAATTACAATTTGAAAACATTGAAGAACTCAGCACAAGGGTAAAACTCTTCGCTGAAAAACACTTTATTCAAATTTATGGAAAAGAGAAATATCAACGTGACGTCAGACTGCGCGTAAGCAACCTGGATCGGCGTCTAAAATTACGTCACTGCGACAAGGAGACTGATTTCGAACTGATTCGCCCGGCTCACCAAGGCCGAAATGTCACCGTAAAAGCGCAATGTAATTCAGACAGACATTGGAGCATTTACGTGCCTATCACCCTGGAAGTTTACGCTGACGTGGTTGTTGCGACACGAAATTTGGGTCGTGGCGCGGTGATCAGTGACAATGACGTAAAATACCAGCGAATCAATACTGCGGGCTTACCGAGTGGCCACCTCATTGATAAAAATCGCATTTTGGGAATGGAGCTAAAACGCTCGGTAAGAGTTGGCAGCTACCTATTGCTCTCCTCCCTGGAAAAGCCGCGAGTCGTCAATAAGGGAGATTCTGTAGTGTTGGAAGCACGGCAAAATGCGCTACAGGTTTCTGCCAAAGGTACGGCGCTAAACAATGGGCAGGTTGGTGAGCAAATTAAAGTTCGCAACAATCAATCCGATAGGGTTGTAGATGCCATGGTTACTGGGCCTGGACGTGTCATGGTGGTTTCGCGCTAGGAAAATGTGATCTAGAACACCATTTAGACGCAAAAATTGTAAATTTCCCTTAAAGTTTATTCACGATAAGTCGATATAAGCTGTAAGACGACGAAATCTTCTGGATTTCAGGGCACCAAGCCCCTTTAGTCAAACAATTTGGTATAGAAAGCTTAAGAGTAAGTCAAAATGGTTATTGAACCGGGAAACAACGTCAATTCAGCCAACGGAACCGTGAATAAAGCACGAAATGGTTCCGTGCGCCAAGAAGGTCAATCCAGTTCAAAAGCAAGAGGCAGCGATGCCAACAACCAGGACAATGTCTCCCTAAGCAATGCCGCTCACTCTCTCAATCGGCTGGAAGCCGCCCTTGCAAATGTGACCGAAGTGGATACTGCAAAGGTAAAAGCGCTCAAAACAGCGGTTGAAAACGGAGGCTATCAAATTGACTCTTACCAACTTGCCGGCAAAATCCTCGCAGAAGACGATTTATAGGCCCTCTCCTCCCTTTAAGCTGGCATACAACCTGCTCTGGATTGTTATTGAAGCCTGATTGCCAAATTACTGGCACTCTGGTTCAGGCATGTTAATCCGGCCATTCTGGAGAAAGATATGAATACGCCCATTTCTGCAGCGCAAATACATCAGCAACTTATTCAAGACATGCAATCTTGTGAAGCGCTTCTGGTCTTGCTGAGCGAAGAGCGTGAAGCTATGCGAGAAAGAAACATGGATGATTTGGAACGTATACTCACTGCGAAAGCCGAGCATTTGCAATCCCTGGAAAACAGCGCAGATGCACGTACTCAAATAGCGGAACAATATTCATCAAGTTCTAAACCCAATCAACAGAAAGAAATATGGCAGGATCTAATTACTCAGTTCAAAGACGATAAAATTACCGAGAGTTGGCGAAAATTAAAATCCCTATTAAGCTCCTGTAAGCTTGAAAATGAAGTAAACGGCAAATTATTAGCACGCAATCACCAAATATACTCTCGCCTTCTAGAGCTAGTTCGCGGCCAACCTAAGGCGCCTTCCTTATACAATTCGACAGGCTCTTCAACGTCGGGCGGATCTTCCCATATCGTAGGTGAAGCATAATATCCTTCCGCTCGAAAACTTAGGCTTCGATTTTTATCGCGAGCGGGTGCTTGCACCTGAAACCTTCGGAGGCAGGACGCCGACGTAGAGCTTACAGGGATGTATTTACAGCGTGTTTCAGGTGCAAGCACCCGCTCAAAGCGATATTAAAATCGAAGCCTAAGTTTTCGAGCGGATTGTTAATATCAAAATGATTAAGGTATTATCCCGGCTTTATTGCCCCCGTAGTTGAATGGATACAATAGGGTCCTCCTAAGACTTAGGTGCAGGTTCGATTCCTGCCGGGGGCGCCACTTTTGAAAAAAAATAGCGTGAATCTTTTAATTTTTTCTCAATCAGAAATAGTTGACTCGTGTTTTTTTAGGGCGAGGGAATATCAGTGCACACACATTCTGAAGGTATTAAAAGGCAAAACTGGAGATATTATCAATGTCGGAGAACTAAATGGAAATATTGGTACTGCGCGAATTGAAAAAATTGACGAAAGCGAGTGCATTTTAAAAGTTGATAGCCTGGAATTACCCTCCCCATCGCCAATCCCTCTAACACTTATCGTCGCCTTACCCAGACCGCAAATGATAAAAAGGATTTTACAAACTGTTGCAATGATGGGTGTAAAACAATTGATTTTTTTTAAAAGTGCACGTGTTGAAAAAAGCTTTTGGCAATCTCCTGTATTACAAGAATCTGAAATACAAAAGCAACTCATACTAGGCTTGGAACAAGGGAAGACTACATATCTTCCAACAGTGAGCCTTTCAAAGAATTTTAATTTTTTTATTCAAAATATGCTCCCCGAGTTATTGGATAGCAAACATTGCTATATTACGGATTTTAACGCGACTATAAAATTAGGTGCTCTCAATACTACAAAAGAAAATGCCGTAATAATTGGACCGGAAGGTGGTTTTACACAAAATGAGGTTGACGTTTTTCAATCGCTATCGTGCATCCCATTAAACATGGGCGAAAGAGTTTTAAAAGTAGAAACAGCGGTGACCAGTATCGCTGCTCGCTTTCTTTAATTCACTACACCGCTTTTGCTTTGTGATCGGCTAGCATGGCTTCAAATTTCTCAAATTCAAGCGGGGGACTACACAAATAACCTTGATATGAACTACAACTGTAGGAACGAACAAGCTCCAGCTGTTCTTCAGTTTCCACACCTTCCGCTACAACTTCCAACTCTAACATCTTACCCATTGCACTGATTGTCTTAACCAGAGCTCTATCGTTTTTATCGACAGTAATATCCCTTACAAAGGTTTGGTCAATTTTCAAAACTGAAACGGGTAATCGTTTAAGATAACTGATAGATGAATAGCCGGTTCCAAAATCATCTAGCGCGAAAGTCACACCAAGCTTCATAATTTCGCGCATGGTCTCAACTGTTTCTTCTAGATTGTGAATCACGATCCCTTCTGTAATTTCCATCTCCAGAAGGTCAGCGCTAAATTCTTCGCGCATGACCGTTTCCTGTATTTGCTTCACGAAATTATGAGATTTAAATTGTCGTGGACTGATGTTAATACTCATGCGCATACCATCTCGCCACAATCCTCGCGCCTGCCATTCCTTCACGCGCAAAATAGTTTCTTCCAGCACCCACATACCTACATCAACAATTAAGCCTGAAGTTTCGAGTATCGGAATAAACTCTATAGGAGGAATTGCCCCGCGTTGAGGGTGTGACCAACGCAATAATGCTTCGGCACCGACAATTGTTCCCGTTTTAACATCAACGCGCGGCTGGTAATACAGTTCGAAGGTTTTGTTTTCTAAGGCCGTGTGTAAATCGCCTTCCATAACAAGTACATTGCGTGCATTGTCAGCCATATTCTTATTAAAAAACTGCACGGCATTGCGACCTTGCTCCTTTACCTGATACATCGCGGCGTCGGCATAACGTAGTAATTCATGCACGCCTGCTTCTTCTTCAGGGAAAATCACCACGCCCACGCTACCGGTAACATGTAATTGCAAATCGCCGTGATGGTAGGGTTCAGAAAGAAAACGCCGCAATCGCTCTCCCACTTCCTCAGAATGCAACAGGGCACTGGCCAAATCTTTACCAACGTTGGTAAGTATGACTACAAACTCATCGCCGCCCAAGCGCACTACGACATCTCCTTCCTTCGTTCCAGACATCAATCTCTGCGCAACATGCTTCAATACTCCATCGCCTACCGGGTGGCCGAGGGAGTCATTAATGTTTTTAAACTGATCGAGATCGATGAAAAGTAAAGCCCCAAAATATTTGTAATGTGTCGCTTTGCGCAGTTCCTCTTCAAGCCTTTCCACCAAATAACTGCGATTGGGCAGATCCGTCAGCGCATCGTGATATGCCATGTGCTCCATTTGAGCTTGTGTGCGTTTGAGTTCTGTAATATCAGAAGAAACCACCAAAGCGACCGTCTCGTCATAAAAATCCATTGGCATAACATGCGTGTGCATACGATGTTCAGTTCCGTTCATGCTCACCCAGGTTTCTTCCCAGGTCTGAGCATTCACCTTACCCTGTATCAGCTCCACGTCTTTTGCCATGATGAGAGCCGGATCGGTTTGGAAAAACGCGGAAAACTCACGAATGTGGGATCCTCTCATCGCTTCAGGGGTACTGCGCACAAAGTCTGCGAGTGCCTTGTTGGCAAATATATAGTGCCCATCGCTATTTCGCGCGCCAACCCAGACTGGCAAACTATCAATAATTTGCCTGACATGCTCCTCGCTTTTCCGCAACACCACTTCCACAGCTCTACGTTTTGCCAATGCGAGGTCAACTGCGTCGAGAAGTTGATTACCACTTTCTACAAGTTGACCCAGTTCGTCTTCCTCGTGACTTGCCGGGCTTGTAATACGTTGCTCGCCCGGGCTCCCGGGATTAATGGCTTGCATATCGCGTGAAATCTGGATGAGGGGCTTGGTCAAAAGGTAGTAAAACGCGACAAAAAGCAATATGACAAGTATGGAGCTTCGAATCAGGCCAACACTAATGTTGATCAGTGCATGCTCGTAAAAGCTGGCATAGGCCGCATCCATATCCACCACAAAGCTGATTTTTCCCGTGCTATTGGACACTTCAGGCAGACTAATCGGCGCCTCATAAACCCTTAGGTCCTCTGTAAAGTATTGCGTGATCCACAAGGTTCTGGAATCCTTGCGCATCTTGCTGCTACTGGCGAGCTCCTTGCCAAGTTCGTCTTGAATCGACACTGCAACGACAAAATCATATTGAATTAATCCGGTCGCAACCTCGGCAGCCAAGGCGTTGTCGAGCGTATGCACAGCGCGAGCGGAAGGCGGCGTGGAAACCGACATGATGCGCGAGATCAGGGAGTTTATTTGCGAAGATTCAGTTTGAAAATCGAGATATATCTGGATAGCACTAACAACAAAACCA
>JBNKVX010000027.1:0-41981 GCA_050299435.1 Cellvibrionaceae bacterium
GCATTTCATGGCATGCATATTTTTATTTCTGAGCCCTAGGTTGTTTAAGTCTTGGTTTGAATTTGAATATTCAAACTAATTTTGAAAAGTTCCAGATTTAAAAATGCTTTACAAAATTTATTCTATTTTATCCTAATTTGACTTCAATTCAAACAAAGGACATTCAATTTAATGGACACTCTTGGGGGCCTCATGAAAAAATTATTTCTCTTTTCACTGCTAGTCGTCTCTTTCTCTGGTTTTGCTGACGAAATTGAAGACGCTATCAAACAAGCGTCAGAACTCTATAAAAAAGGTAACACTCAACAAGCTGTCACTCAGCTTGAATATGCCTCTCAGCTCATTCGTGAGAAACGCGGCTCTGCCTTAGCTCAGTATTTGCCCGATGCCTTACCCGGTTGGGAAGCAGAAGAAGCAGACACTGAATCGGCCGGTGCCGCTATGTTTGGAGGCGGAACCTTTGTGTCGCGTGAGTACTGCAATGCGGAGGATGTGTGTATAAAAGCCACAATCACTGCGGACTCGCCCCTACTGCAATCCATGCTAATGATGTTGTCCAACCCGATGATGATGCAGGGTCAGGGCATGAAGATGAAATTGATCAAAGGCCAACAGGTCATGTTTAATCAAGATGGTGCAATGGCGGTGGTAAACAATCGTTACCTCGTTCAAATCGAAGCTCAAAATGACGCCAAGATTCTTGATCCAAATGTAGTTGCCTATACAGAAGCGGTCGATTTCCAAGGCATTGCGGACTATAAGTAGGACTTGATCTTTGGCAGGCAGGGCGCCGACAAAAGCGCACAGGGAAATATTCACAGCGTGTTTATGCTGGCCATCCTGCCTGCTAAAAATCAAATTGATACATCTTTCTTTTAAACTTTCAGCACTTTATTAACCGGTAAATCCCTAATACGTTTACCGGATGCATGATATATAGCATTGACTAAACTCGGCATGACAGGCGGCAATCCCGGCTCACCCACGCCTCCCGGCGCTTCCTTCGAGTCAATCAAATGTACAAACAAAGGCGGCACTTCGGTGATACGTGAAACCGGGTAATCATGGAAGTTACTTTGTTCGATTACACCGTCTTTAACTGTGATTTCGCTTTTCATCGCCATGGATAAACCCATGATCATAGCGCCTTCCATTTGCGATTTTACGCGGTCGGGAGTTACAACAATGCCGCAATCAATTGCGGTGTGCATTTCCAACACTTCAACTTTGTCGTCAACAACACGCACTTTGCTTGCCGCCGCGGCATAGGAATTGAAACTGGTTGAATAACTGATGCCCCAACCTTCATTTTCGGGCAACATTTCATTAACTTTGGCTTTTTCACACAGGTAATTGATGGTGCGCTTCATGCGCGCAGTACTTAGCGCGTGTGTTTCATTTTTCTGGCCGTAATTACTCCAACCTTCAAAGCCTTCTTCTCCCGGATCAACAAATCGATCCTCACCCAACAAATTGTTCCACATTTGTTGCGTACTGATACCCGCTTTCACCGCGAGTTCATCAACAAAACAACCCATCGCAAAGGCATTGTGAATATTGTGTACAGATCGGAACCAACCAATACGCACATGTGTAGAAATTTTCTGGGTCTCACAACTTAAATTTTGAATTTCAAAGGGATTGTCTGCAAAACTTTGGGACAAGTTACCGTTATCCGGCGCTTCCATGTTGTTATTAAACAGCCAACCTATCTGCGGGTGAACAACACGCTGTATCCAGAAATCGGCTTTGCCATCTTCTGTTAATTCTGCTTTATAGTAATTCGCGGCAATTGCATGATAGTAACCGTGCTTCACGTCATCTTCTCGACTCCAGATTACTTTCACGGGCTTGCCACTGGCTTTCGCCAATTCTACCGCTTCAATCGTAAAGTCATTTTTGCCTTTGCGACCAAATGCACCGCCCATCAGTGTCAAATTAAATTCAACCTTGTCAGCATCGGTCTTCGGATCCAGTCCCAGCTCTTCAAACACCATACCTTTACCCCATTGAGGTGTTTGCGTGCCTGACCAAACGATCCATTTATCTCCTTCCTGATAAACCGTTGCCGCTGGCGTTTCCATACTCATGTGATGGTGGTAGGGGACGGTATAACTTGCTTCAACTGTACGATCACTTTTATAGCTATGCCCATACACATCGCCAGCTGCTCGAGCGACAATACCTTTTTTCTGAACTTTATCGACCAGCGTCTGCTTATAAGACGTGGTATTGTGGGAAATATTGTCGCCGTGCTCCCATTCAATTTTTAATCTTTTCCTTCCTTCTAATGCAGCCCAGGAATTGGTCGCCAAAACTGCTACACCACCCACGGGGCGTACATTCACGGGCAAACCGCGCTCTTTAAGTTGAATCACATCTATCACACCAGACACTTTCTTTGCTTCACTGGCATCAAAACCTTTTACTTTACCGAGCAACACCGGAGGGCGTTCAACACTGGCAATCAGCATTTCAGGCACCTGCACGTCTTGGGCATAAAGCGCTTTGCCTTGCACAATATTTTCTTGTCCCAGCAGTTTTAAATCCTTACCAATTATTTTGAAATTTTCACTGGATTTTAAGGAGACATTTTCAAGCTCCGGCACCGGCAGTGCAGCAGCAGCTTCTGCCAATTCGCCATAAGCTAACTTTTCACCCGTTGCGGAATTCACAATAAAATGATCTTGTGCTTTGACTGCGGATTTTTCTACGCCCCATTTATTGGCTGCAGCCTGCTCCAACATGTCACGTGCAACTGCACCCATTTTGCGTGTGTAATCGAAAAAGTTTCTTATTGAAGCTGAACCACCAGTAGATTGATTGCCGTATTTCGCATCACCTCTTGCCAAGGTCACGTTTACTTTGTTCCAGTCGGCCTCTAACTCCTCCGCAATCATCTGCGGCACACTAGTTAAAATACCTTGGCCCATTTCGGTACGATGACAAATAATATCGACTTTGCCATTACTGCTTATGCTGACGAAATACCCGAGTTGACTTATTGTTTCTTGTGCGGCTTTTACCGCTGCACCTTCACCAATATTTCCTCCAACTTTTTCTTCAACTGAACAACCCAAAATAAATGAGCCACCCAACAAGCCAGTGGATTTTAAAAACTGACGGCGATTTACAATACTGAAAGTGCTCATGATTGCACCTCCTGTATTTGCACTGCGGCTTGTTTTATCGCTTTCTTAATTCGTGGATAGGTACCACAACGACAAATATTGCCCTGCATAAAAGTTTCAATATCTTTCTCACTGGGAGATTTATTTTGATTTAGTAAAGCCACCGCACTCATTATCTGACCACTTTGGCAATACCCACATTGAGGCACATTGTTGTCCACCCAAGCCTGTTGAACAGGATGAAGTTTGTCACCTTGGGCAAGCCCCTCAATCGTTGTAATATTTTTCTCAGCGATTGCAGAAACGGGTGTTAAGCAAGAACGTATCGGCGTGCCATCAACATGCACGGTGCAAGCCCCGCATTGGCCAGCCCCGCAACCAAATTTGGTACCTGTCATTTTGGCGATGTCACGCAAGACGTAGAGCAAGGGCATATCGGGATCAACATCAAACGAGACGGATTGTTGATTGAGCATAAAAGTAATCATTTAAGAATCCCCAGAATTATGAATTTATACGAGGAATGGAATATCAACGCACATTCCCGAGCGCTAGTGTCATTATGAAAGCAGGCACATTAAAAACAGGTGAAATTTTACAGAATGACCCGAATCGCCGCCGACAGACTGTCAATCAAAGTTTGCGGAAAAATACCCAGATAAAGCACAAAGGCTGTCATCACCAGAAGAATCAACTTATTTTCCAGAGGAATCGCAATCTTTTGATCAACCTTGGAGGCTTCTATTGGTTTACACATTTCCAATATCACTTTCAAATAGTAATAGAGGCCAATCGCGCTGCTCACAATCAAAATAGACAATAAAAACCAATAGGTCTCGCTGGCACCAGCAGCAAACACGTAAAATTTGGCCACAAATCCCGCCGTGAGAGGAACTCCCGCTAAGGATAATAGCGCCACGGCGAAAATCGCAGCCAACCAGGGGCGCTGCCAAAATAAGCCCGCATAATCTTCGAGCTCTTCTGCTTCAATTCCCTGTTCCGGTTGAGACAAAGCGGACAAGGCACCAAAAGCAACCCAAGTAGTCACGACATAAGCCACCAAATAAAATCCGACGGCCTCCATTGCCAAAGCGCGATTAGCCGCGTGTACTGAACTTGCAGCTATTAAAGCAACAATCAAATATCCCAAATGTGCGATAGACGAATAGGCTAGCAAGCGTTTTAGGTTCTTTTGCAAAAGCGCCAAACCGTTTCCTGCCAGCATTGAGAGCACGGCAATAAATGCCAATACCGCTTGTACATTGTTGATTTTGATCACGCTGGATTCCACCACAAAACGCAAGCCAATTGCGAACACAATGACTTTTGAAATTGTGGCTAAAAATGCTGTCACAGGTACCGGTGCACCTTCATAAACATCTGGCGTCCACATATGAAATGGCACCCAACTCAATTTAAACCCCATGCCGATTAACAACATGGCGCAGCCCATCAAACCATAGCCAGACATGCGCGATTCATTAATTTTTTCACTGATACCCGCGAAAGACAGATCCCCAAAATTGAGATATAAGAGAGCTACACCAAACAATAAAAATGCCGAAGAAACACCGGACAAAATCATATATTTAATACTGGCTTCCAAAGTGGATACACGCTTGGTTTCTCCGTGCACCATGTAGCCGACCATGGCAAATAAAGATACGCTCAACAGCTCCACTCCGATAAAAAAGGAAGCAAAATGGTTGCTAGCAGCCAATACAACAGCGCCCAGCACTGCGAGTGACAGCAACATATAATATTCTTCTTTTAGATCTTCGCTGCGTCGCAAATAATCATAAGCCAACAACACAGCGGGCACACTGGCAAAACAACTTAGGAGAATAAAGAAACGACTGTAGTCATCCATCACAATCAGCGGAGTAATTTGAACAGGGTCAGCACCAATTTCGAGATAAACCATGATACCCGCAGTTACAAAGCCCAGGATTGTGATCATGCTCACAAGTCGATGATGCCGAATAAAACTGACAACAAGCATAAGAATGACACTGATACTCGCCACAATCAGTAAAGGTATAAGTGCGATGAGTTCTTCTATACCCATAACTAGGATCCTGTTACCAATTGCTGAAGTGTTTGCAGTGAAGGATCAGAATACACTGTAATTAAACGCGGGAAGAATCCCATTAATATTAAGCTAAATATCAGTAGTCCCATCATCAATAATTCGCGAGCATTAAATTCCAATAGCGCATCCTGATGCTGTACAAATTTTTCTGTGTGTCCCCCAAAAAAGCTTTTCTGTAATAAGTAAAGTGCATACACAGGCGCCAGCACCATTCCCAGAGCAGCAAAAATTGCAGCCAATGGATGAACCTGGAAAGAACCAAGCAAAACTAAAAATTCGCCAACAAAATTTCCTAATCCAGGCAATCCCAAGGCGGCTATTGCAAAAAACAAAGCGATTGCGGCCATACGCGGTGCTCGCGTCCACATTCCACCCATTTCATCCAAAGCGCGTGTATGCAAACGATGCTGAATTGCGCCAGCCATAGCAAACAATCCAGCAGAACTTAAACCATGTGCAACCATTTGTAATAAAGTGCCTTGCAGAGCAAGCGCATTCCAGGAAAAAATCCCAAGAGTCACAAAACCCATATGACTGATAGAAGAGTATGCAATTAAGCGTTTCATATCATTTTGTGCGAAAGCCATTTTTGCAGCGTATAAAACACTTACAACTGCAATGATAAGCGCATAGGGAGTGAAATCGGCAGCAGCTTCCGGGAACAAGGGAAAGATAAAACGTAACAAACCGTAAGCGCCGGTTTTAAGCAGGATGCCAGCGAGTATCACACTGCCTGGCGTTGGCGCCTGAGTGTGCGCATCAGGCAACCAATTGTGTACCGGCACTCCAGGCAACTTAACTAGGAAGGCAACAAAAAATCCCAACATTAATAGTAAACCCATTGCCCCACTGGTTTTTGTCCCCAGCAAATCAAACCAGGAAAAACTCAACTCACCGCTTTGCTGCCAATGAACCAGCACCAAAGCAACCATTGAAAGCAAAAGCAACAAACTACTGGCTTGGGTATAGATAAAAAACTTTATGGCCGCATAGTAACGATCTTCGTGACCCCAAATCACGATAATGAAGAACATTGGAATCAGCATCACTTCCCAAAAAATAAAAAACAGGAATAAATCTAATGCTGTGAATATTCCAATGACGCCCGCCAAGGTCCAAAGAAAATTAAAATAGAAAAATCCGCAGCGATCCTTTATCTCGCCCCACGCTGAGAACAGTGCGATAAAACCAAGAAACAAAGTTAAGACAATTAAAACAACACTTATACCGTCAGCTGCGAGCAAGAAAGAAATACCAAAACGTGGAATCCACTCCCATTGCAAAACCGCAACCCAAACATTCTGATTAGCTACAATTTCACTGCTTAGCGCAGGGGCACATATTAAAGGCCAAGCAATAATAGAGGAAAGCACCAAGGCTGCCAGTGTGACCCATTTGCTCGCCGCCGCATTAAATTTTTCGGCAACGCCCGCCAGGACGCCTCCGACAAACAGCACGACGATAATCCACAGCAATAGCATTCACTTTCCTCGTTAATTAAGCTTTAAATGAAAACCACCAGCGCAATCACTAACAGTGAAGCTGCACCCATTACACCCACATAAAAACGCAAATGCCCACTTTGCGTTTCTGATAAAACCTGATTTAACACTTTTGCGCCATAGCTGGCTGTTGCTGGCAACAAATTAACCAGATCTTTTTTATTTATTTTCGCTAAGCACATATAAGGTTTTACCAAGAGCGTGTCATACAGCCAATCCATTGCCCAACCACTATCAAAAAATTTCGTCAGAGGTTTGCCCACTGCGCTGTTAGCAATTTTTTCCGCTGAAAACACTTTTGAACCATAAAATAAATAACCTAGCGCAATACCGATCAAAGGAAATCCAATTGCGGTTACTAAAACCAGGGTTGGCACATGAGGATGTTGCGCGTGAGGCAAAGCATTATCCAGAGGAAGATGAATCGCACCGCCAACCAAGGCTAAAACAGCTAAAACCACAAGCGGCGCAGAAAATTTCAAACCCTTGGGTTCATGCGCTTCGGTCTTGGCTTTACCTAAGAACACTAAGCAGTACATACGTGTGGTATACAAAGCCGTCATAAACGCACCGATAACTGCACCCAACCAAATCAGAGGGCCACCAGTGTGAGAGGCCCAGGTTGCATTAAGTATTTCTTCTTTGCTCCAGAATCCCGACGTTGGAAACACTGCAATCAAACCGAGGCACCCGACGAAAAATAAAATGCAAGGCAGGGGCAAACGTTTCATTAACCCGCCCATTTTGAAAATATTTTGTTCGTGGTGTAGGCTCAAAATAATGGTGCCCGCTGTAAGAAACAGCAAGGCCTTAAAAAATGCATGCGTCATTAAATGGAATATTGCGGAGGACCACGCGCCCACTCCCAAAGCCAAAAACATGTAGCCTATCTGACTTATTGTGGAGTAAGCCAACACGCGCTTTAAATCCGTCTGCGTCAGTGCGGTGAAACCGGACATCAACAAAGTCAGCACACCAACAATGGCAACCACTTGCATCATTGCAGGAGAAAGTAAAAATAATTCATGATTGCGTGCGATTAAGTACACACCAGCGGTAACCATTGTCGCCGCATGGATCAAAGCACTAACCGGTGTCGGACCGGCCATGGCATCTGGCAACCAGGTTTGCAGTGGCAGCTGAGCAGACTTACCGACTGCACCGCCCAATAACAAAGCGCAAATTAAAGTCGCCGTTGTGTTGTCTTCCACCCATAACAATTTGGCCTTAATCAAGGCCGCCTGAATATCAAGTGTTCCCACATGCTTATAAAGTAGAAATAGTCCAATCGCGAAAGCGGTATCGCCGACACGTGTGACCACAAACGCTTTTCTCGCGGCCAAGCCGTTGGCAGAATCTTTGTACCAAAAGCCAATCAGCAAAAAGCTGCACAAACCAACCCCTTCCCAACCTAAAAATAGCAACACAAGATTGTCGGCCAGCACCAACATTACCATCGCAGCAACAAATAAATTAGTGTAGGTAAAAAAGCGTGGGAAATCCTCGTCGCTATACATGTAACCAGAGGCGTATACGTGAATTAAAAAGCCCACACCTGTAATAACAAACAACATGCTGAGCGACAAGCCATCAAGATAAAGTGCAAAGCCGGGCTTAAAGCTTCCGACCTCCATCCAGGTCCACAAGGTATCTTGGTAAGAAGTAATATCCTGAGATAAAAATTCAAAAGCAATTAACGCCGTGCTTAAAGCTGCCAGACCAATAGATCCCGCCCCGATTATCGTCACCCAAGTTTTAGGCATTTTGCCGCTGGCACTAACAAGCAATACAAAACCCAGGAAGGGGAAGAACGGCACTAGCCAGAGATATTGCAACATTCTAGCCCCTCAACTGTTTCAAGTTATCGACATCCACACTGTTGAAACGTTTAAATAACAACAATGTGAGACCCAATCCCACGGCCACTTCAGCCGCTCCCAAGGTGACCACCGCAATAAACATAATTTGCCCATCGGCTTGCCCCCAATAGGAACCGGCTGCAATAAAAGCCAAACCGGTAGCGTTTAACATCACTTCCATTGAGATCAACATAAGGATGATATTTCTTCTTACGAGCACGCCGAGCAAACCGATACAAAACAACATACCGGCGAGAATAAATGCATGATCAACGAGCGCTGGATTCACGAAGCGTCTCCTTTAGCCTGACCTTCTGCTTGACCAGGATTCTCTTCATATTGCCTTGCCGTACCTCCAGCCCGCGCATCCGGAGATCGCGCTATGTGATAAGCACCAATTAAACCCGCCAACAATAAAAATGACGCAAGCTCAACGACGAGTAAATAAGGCCCAAATAATTCTTGTCCAACTTGTTTAGCGCCTACGACATTTACTTGCTGTCCAGCTTTCAATCCACTCATTGCACTTAAAATCACAAGCAACAGAGAAAAAACCAAAATGCCCGGTAAAATCCATATTTTGGGCTGTAACCACATTTTTTCCTGTTCTACCGCATTTTTCCCAAGATTCAACATCATTACCACGAATACAAATAAAATCATGATGGCGCCAGCATAAATCACAACTTCCAGCATCGCGGCGAAAGGTGCGCCCAAGAGATAGAAAATTATTGCCATGGAGAGCGAAGACACAATTAAATACAGCAAAGCATGCACAGCGTTGTATCGCGTGATCATAATGATGCTGGATAACACTGCGACTGATGCAGTGAAATAAAAAATTATGTTAAATGCGTTATCTTGCATTTCATCCCCAAAATGATTTTTATTGTCCTGATTCGTTTTCCACTTATGGCAATATACTTTTTACATCTACTGGCGGCGCTTCATTCACGCCCTCTCCTTTTTTACGACCAGAAACTGCCTTGCCCGACACATTGTAAAAACTATAATTCGGGTATTTTCCTGTTCCATTGATAAGTAAATGCTCTTTTTCATACACCATGTTTTGACGGTTGTATTCAGCCATCTCAAAATCCGGCGTCAACTGGATCGAATACGTTGGGCAAGCTTCTTCACATAAACCACAGTAAACACAGCGCGAAAAATTTATACGAAAATATTCAGGGTACCAACGGCCTGTTTCATCTTCAGCTTTCTGGAGTGAAATACAATCTGTTGGACAACTCACCGCGCATAAATTACATGCCACGCAACGTTCATCACCATCGGGATCGCGCGTTAATATTATTCTTCCACGAAATCGCGGTGCGAGATAAGGCATCTCGTCAGGATATTCAACGGTATCTGCTTTAGTAAAGGTATGGCTCGCCACATCCCAAACAGACTTAACATTTGAGAATATGTAATCGAAAATTAAATATAAAAGTCGCACTACAAATTCCTATCTATAAGCCGAAAAAATTAAATAACATCACAGCAAAACCAAAACTGCTGTAATTAATAGATTAATCATGGCTAGCGGTAACATTGCCTTCCAACCAAAAGCCATTAACTGATCGTAGCGAGGCCTCGGCAAGGAACCACGAATTAAAATCATCAACAAAACCAAAATTCCAGATTTTAAAAGGAACCAAAAAACCGGGGGAATATAGGCGAAAAACCCCCAGGTGGGCCCCAACCAACCACCAAAGAACAATACCGTCATCATCGCACTGGTCAACAAAACGCTGACATACTCACCAATGAAAAACATACCGAATTTCATACCGGAATATTCTGTGTGAAAGCCTGCCGTCAATTCGTGTTCCGCTTCCGGCAAATCAAAAGGGGTACGATGACTTTCTGCAATTCCAGCAATAAAAAAGATACACATTCCTACAAACTGGGGAATAAAAAACCAACCATCTTGCTGGGCGTAGACTATGTCACGCAAATTAAAAGTGCCTGTTAGCATGACAACACCCATCAAGGACAAGCCCATAAACACCTCATAACTCACCATTTGCGCAGCCGCGCGCAAACCGCCGAGCAAGGCATATTTATTGTCTGAAGCGTAAGCACCAAACATCACCGCATAAACACCGAGCGAAGTCATCGCCAAAAAGAAAAGCAAGCCAACATTTAAATCAACAATGCCGATACCTGGCGCTATTGGAATAACTGCGAATGCCGCCACCACTACAAACATTGCAATAGTGGGAGCAACAACAAAAACAAAACGATCAGAAAAAGGTGGAACCCAATCTTCTTTCCACAGCAACTTAATCATGTCTGCAAGGACTTGCAACAGACCAAAAGGTCCTACTCGATTCGGCCCATAACGGTCCTGCCAAATACCGAGCATGCGACGCTCAACCCAAGTAGTAAAAGCCGCACTGCCTACAACGAAGACCAGTATCCCAACAACATTAACGATATTGAGCAAAATGCTTGTATTCACTGCTGCTGTAGCCGAGTCAATCACAATCCACCTCGACTAATTTGGCAATTTGCAGGCAAAAGTGCTGAGCAAAGATCAACTCGTGTGCTTACGTCGTCGGGTACGGTCACAATATCATCAGGTATCGAAGTATCAATTATTGCAGTTAAGGACACTACCGCTTCTTCCACACTGATTGTGATTCTGTCTCCATCACTCACTGAAAACTGCTCAGCGGTTTTTTCATTTAACATGGCGACACGCATTTCGGCGCGCTGACTTAAAGCATTGGAAAGCACCGTGAGCTCGCAAGAGTCAAAAAGACGCGCCTGACTGACCGCCTGCAAGCCCGAAACTTTTTCTTTGGGTGGAGCAAAATTGGGTAGCTCTCTGTTTTTTTCCTGAACTAAATGAATGCCTGGATCACCTCCACGCAAATGCCCACCTATTTCATCTTGAAACTTATTTATCGCCTCATTGGAATTCCAACCGGGAGACCACACCAAGGCATTCAACGCAGGTGGACGTTCAATTGGAGCGCCTTCCATTGTGAAACCCAGGGCTGAATCGTCATCTACCGGTGCTTTATTTTCACTGACTTTAATATTGGCTTGTAAGCTTGTACGTCCTGAATAACGGTGTGGTTGCCTCGGCATCCTCATCCCCGCAATTCGGAATAAAGAATCTGGCGCAACTGCTTTCCACTGAGAAAAATAACCGCCGCCTTCAGCAATCATCGTTACGACATCATCAAAATGTTTAAGCAATGTGAGTTTTTGAAGGTCATCAGAAATATTTTTCTCCCCGACTTCTTTGGCATAAGCGTTTACAAAATTAATCAGCGTTTTCCAATTGTCTTTAATCGCTGGATTAGTCGCTGAAAAAACTTCAAAAAAGCGCTGAGCTCGGCCTTCGTTATTAACTAAAGTACCTTCTGTTTCTACAAAACTGGCTGCCGGAAACACCACCGAACTTTGATTGGTAGTGTGATTTGCAAGCTGGCTCAAAGCGATGACATTTTCACATTTATTGAATAAAGCATTTGCCTTATCGCGACTCATGTGACTGTAAATGTCATTTTGCAAAATAAACACACTATTGTTGCTCGGTAATTCATCTTCAAGCTCATCGAGACTAAGCGATTTGTCGTCCAGCAACATTGCCAGCCCCAGGCTATTCGCCTCAGGCAAGACATAGGCGCAGGCCGTTGCGATAGTGCTTCCATTGGATCGCTTTCGGCACAAGGCAGCACAAATTTGTGCGCTTGCCTGTATAACTTCAACACTATTCAAGCTACTACCACTTATCACAAGTGGATTTTTTGAGTTCATTAATACGTTTGCAGTCTGTTTCGCTTTAATATCAAGACCGTCATCCAGCTTTGGACATTCCAATGTTTGATCTATTTTTGCGGCTACTGCAAAGCCAAACAACGCGATATTGCCAGGGGAAAGATGCAGAGACTCACTTGCAATTTCGTCAATTTCGCTGGCGCCGACTGTTGCCGTAATCAGTGGGCTACGCGTTTCTTGCGCGAGTATGCGCACAGCTTCATCTTGCCAACGCGGCACACCTATATCTTTTGCTAAATCAAAAGACAAGTTACGTGTAGCTTGTCGTACACTCAAGGCCATGCGCGGAGCAGAGTTCATTAAATCTTCACCCAATACCAGCACCGCATCGCAATCTTCTATCGCTTTCAATGAAACCATATTGACGCAGGGAGAATGATGAACAGTCAAAATTTCTTTGAGCACCCTTTGTCGTTTGGCTGACATGCCCGAACAGAAGTTTTCAGCACCCACCAACATTTTCAATAAATAGTTTTCTTCAATACTGGCTGTTTCTGAACCAATACCGATGAAATTTTCTCGTTTGCTTTTAGCCATCAAAACGCCAGCAAAATGCATAGCCGCATCATAATCAGATTTTTCTTCGGCAACCGTGCACGTACGCAAGCGTGAATCCGAGTTGACATGGTCATAGGCAAAACGACCCTTGTCACAAATAAAATAGGAATTAATTTCACCGTGGTAACGGTTAGTAATGCGTTTAATCTTACCCTGTCTTTCAGCCGGAGAAATATTGCATCCCAAACTGCAACCGTGACAAATTGACGGCGCAGTTTGCAAATCCCATTTTCGGTTGTAGCTTCGCCCTAAAGTCTTATCGGTAAACACACCCGTCGGACAAACTTCAACAAGGTTGCCACTAAAAATACTTTCCAGACAGCCATCTTCGTGTCGACCGAAATAAGTATTTTCACGCGAGGCCAATGCAGCCAGATCTTTTCCTCCCGCATAGTCATTATAGAAACGCACACAACGGTAACAGGTTATACAGCGATTCATTTCGTGACTAATGCAGGGGCCGAGATATTGGTTCTCGTATGTTTTCTTTTGGCCGCGATAACGACGTGAAGTGTGATCCGACATTATTGTTACATCTTGCAGATGACACTCACCGCCCTCTTCACAGACAGGACAATCATGCGGGTGATTAGCCATCGTGACTTCAATGCATTTATCACGAAATTCACTGACCGTCTTTTCTTCCAAACCGATACGCATACCATCCTTTACCGGCGTCATACAGCCCATAAGAATTTTACCGCGATTATCATTTTCATCCTGATACACGCGTACGGCGCATTGTCGACATGAACCGACTGAACCCATCGAGGGATGCCAGCAAAAATACGGTAAATCGAGGCCCGCGCCCAAGCAAGCGTCCAGCAAATTTTTGCCTTCCTCAACTTCGTATTCTTTTCCGTCAACGTATATTTTTGTCATATTATTTGACTGGCTTAGTCTCTAATGTGAGTGATAAGGGCAAGCACCCTTTTCAATGTGTTCAATAAAATCGTCTCGAAAATATTTCAGTGCGCTTTGAATTGGCTCCGCCGCGCCAGGCGCCAAAGCGCAATAAGTATTTCCTGGGCCCATAAAGCCGCAGTATTCCAACAAGGTATCCAAATCTTCTTTGCGGCCTTTGCCGTTTTCAATATCTGTTAATAGTTGTCGAACAAATGGCAGACCATTACGGCAAGGTGTACACCAGCCACAACTTTCCTGCGCGAAAAAACGTGTGAGATTCAGCACCATACCAATGGGACAAGTTTTATCGTCCAACACAATCATCGTACCCGTGCCCATGCGACTTCCGGCATTTTGTATCGTGCCATAATCCATTGCCAAATCGAGATGATCTTCTGTTAAAAAGTCAGTTGAACCCCCACCGGGTAAAAAGCCTTTTAATTTCAAGCCGTCCTGCATGCCACCGGCATGTTTTTCTAAAATATCTCTAACAGTTGTACCGATAGGTAATTCCCAACAGCCCGGATTTTTAACTTTTCCACTTACACCGTAGAGTTTCGTTCCCGCATCCTCACCAATACCAAGATTTTTGTACCATTCCACCCCATTCACCAAGATGTGTGGAACATTGCAAAATGTTTCGACATTGTTGACTACAGTAGGTTTGCCAAATAACCCACTGACTTGAGGAAAAGGTGGTTTCGCGCGCGGATTGGCTCGTTTCCCTTCAAGCGAGTTAATAAGGGCGGTTTCTTCACCGCAAATGTAACGGCCTGCACTGGTGTGCAAGTAAAATTTCAGGTTGTAGCCTGTACCCAAGACATTGTCGCCGAGTAAATTTGCTGCGTAAGCATCGTCTATCGCTTGTTGCAAGACCCTTGCGGAAACATTGTAATCAGCGCGTAAAAACAAATACGCCACACTTGCTTGTATTGCGTAGGCACTGATTGCCATCCCTTCTATAAGTTGGTGAGGATCGCACTCCATCAACCAACGATCTTTAAATGTGCCCGGTTCCATTTCGTCTGCATTGCAAACAAGATATTTGGGGCTTGCGCTTTGTTCACCCTGAGGCACAAAACTCCATTTCAATCCGGTATTAAATCCCGCTCCACCTCGTCCACGTAAATTTGCATCTTTAACCAAATTCACCACCTCATTAGGCTGCATGCTTAATGCTTTTTTCAATCCTTCATAACCTGAAGCAGCCTGATACTCACTTAAGCTGACTACGCTGTTATTGGATTTAATTCTGCCTGTTAGGGGTAAATTCATATTTTAATTTGCTCCGTGAATCAAAGGGGCACCCCACCCCTCAGTTCAATTCTGTATTTTCATTCAACAATTTCATCAAATTTATTTTCATCCAAATTTTCGACGAGCTCTTCGCCGTTCATCATTACCGGTCCTTTATCGCAAGCGCCCAAACAGGGAGTAGGCAATAAAGTAAAACGGCCATCACTTGTCGTTTGTCCTGGCTGAATGCCCAATTTTTTACACGCGTGCCGCATGATATTGTCGTAACCCATAATCCAACAGCTAACGCTATCGCATACGGCCAACACTTTTTTGCCCACCGGTTTGCGATAAATTTTATTGTAAAACGTGGCTACCCCATCGACTTCTTCCGCCGAAACTTCCAGAATTTCGGCAATTGCTTTGACTTTACCGTCACTCACCCAGCCCTGGTGATTTTGAACAATTTTTAAAGCTTCGATCGTGGCTGCCTGTTTAAAGGGATAGTGCGTTATTTCATGTTCAATTTCTTTGCGCTCGATGTCGCTAAGTGGCTCGATTTCTCCAGCTACGGTCACATTGTCTTGCAAACTTACAGCGCGAATTAAATCACTCATCGATCCACATCCGCCATTACGAAATCAATCGAAGCAATAATTGCAATCAAGTCCGCCACCATCATGCCGCGCGACATCGATGGAATTTGCTGTAAGTGTGCAAAAGAAGGCGTGCGAATGCGTGTGCGGTATGAATTGGTGCCACCATCGCTAACAACATAAAAACTGTTTAAACCTTTAGTGGCTTCAATGGGGGTACAGCTTTCACCCGCAGGAATGGCAGGACCCCAGCTTTCGTGGACAAAGTGATGAATTAAAGTTTCAATGTCCATCATGGTTCGATCCTTTAACGGTGGCGTCGTTAAAGGATGGTCCGCCTTATAGGAACCAGCTGGCATATTTTTCAAACACTGTTCAATGATGCGCAAACTTTGCCACACCTCTTCGAAACGCACCGCTGCACGATCGTAACAATCACCGTTTGTAGCGATAGGTACTTCAAATTCAATATTTTCATAACCGGAATACGGGATTTTTTTACGCATATCCCAATCGAAGCCCGTCGCACGCAAACCACCGCCCGTTACGCCCCATTCAAAAGCCTCTTCAGTGTTATATACCCCCACACCCACCGTGCGCTGTTTTAAGATACGGTTTTTCATTATCATGCTTTGATAATGTTTTAAATTTTTTGGCATCATCTTAAGAAATTCGCGAATCTTTATATCCCATCCATTCGGCAGATCTTGTGCCACACCACCAATACGAAACCAACTCGGGTGCATGCGCCCACCGGTAATGGTTTCGATAATATTAAAAAGAAATTCGCGATCCTTAAAAATGTAAAAAATCGGCGACATTTGACCCACATCTTGCGCAAAAGTCCCCAGGAATAAAAAATGACTCTGAATGCGAAACATTTCGCAGAGCATAATACGGATCATCTTTACGCGATCACCCACTTTAATACCCGCCAACTTTTCCACTGCCATGCAATAAGGTAAGTTGTTCATTACCCCACCAAGATAATCGATGCGATCGGTATAGGGCATATAGGAATGCCAGGCTTGGCGTTCAGCCATTTTCTCTGCACCGCGATGGTGGTATCCAATATCAGGGACGGCATCGACAATTTCTTCGCCATCCAATTGCAACGCAATGCGAAACACACCGTGTACACTGGGGTGATTGGGCCCCAAATTTAGAAACATAAAATCGGTGTTATCACCGTGACGGGTCATACCCCATTTTTTTGGATCAAATCGCAAAGCCTCTTGTTCCTGATCCTGAATTTCATCTGGCAAACTAAAGGGCTCCATTTCTGTCGCGCGCGCCGGGTGCTCTTTGCGCAGAGGAAAGCCTTGCCAGGTGGAAGGCATCATGAGCGGGTAAGGCGTGGGGTGTTTATCGAAAGTGATACCGAACATGTCGTGACATTCTCTTTCATACCAATTCGCATTGGGATAGATATCACTGACCGTTTCAATGGATAACTCTTTATCCTGTAAAGCGACTTTTATACGCAAGAATTCATTACGCGTGAATGAAAGTAGTTGATAAACAACTGTGAATTCACTTGCAGGCTGTCCCTCCCTTTTTGCGCGAACCCTTTCATCAATGGCTGTAAGATCGTAGAGCATTTGATATTGCAGGGATTTGGCTTTACGCAACACGTCCCGAATTTGTTCGCGTGTACTCCATAAAGTGGGCATGCCGTCAGCAGTCTGTTGAACCTCGAGATCACTAAAGGCTTCCAACATTTCATTCACAATCGCAGAATCATTCACCGCTTCAGCAAGAGCAACGCTCATCTCACACCTCGTCAGGCGAACGATAAGTTGTCGCCTGCATTCTTTCAGGTGTTTTTAGGTCACGCTGGGAAGGCATCTCTTGTTTGTAAACATTCTGGTCGCCCACAACCCAACTTAAGGGTCGAGTTTCGCCTTTCTTTATTGATTCTTGCAACAACAATAAACCTTGTAACAAAGCTTCCGGTCGAGGAGGACAACCCGGCACGTAGACATCCACGGGCAAAAATTTATCTACACCTTGCACAACGCTGTAGATGTCATAGAGGCCGCCCGAGTTTGCACACGAGCCCATAGAAATAATCCATTTGGGCTCCAATAGTTGTTCATAGAGCCGCTGCACAACTGGCGCCATTTTTCTAAAGACAGTACCGGAAATCACCATGACATCAGCTTGCCGAGGCGTAGCACGAATAACCTCCGCACCAAAACGCGCAAGATCGTGTCGGCTGGTAAACGCAGTGGCCATTTCTACATAACAGCAGGAGAGCCCGAAATTAAAAGGCCAAAGGGAATTACTCTGTCCCCAAGCCACCAACTGCTCCAACTTTCCAAACAATACATTTTTTCTAACAAAATGCTCTACACCCTCACCTGGATTTCCCGTTGCGGGTTCCAGATTAAGCGCATTAATTGTATTTGCTTTTTCAGTCATAGTATTGCAATTAAGTTGTGTGTGCCTTGCTACCAATAGCAGCAAATTTCCCGGGATACTAACGTGGCTGAACTTTTGCCCGATCTCGTTTTTGTCTTGTTGTTCGCCAATCCAAAGCGCCCATACGCCAAAGATAAATAAGCGCAACAAACAGAATTACGATAAAAACCAGGGCTTCGATAAAACCAGTCCACCCTACTTCTTTAACCGCCACAGCCCATGCGTAAAGAAAAACGGCTTCCAGATCAAAGATTACGAAAAAGATTGCGAATAGATAAAAAGGAATAGGAACTCTGTATTGAGCAGAACCCACTGGCACAATGCCACATTCGTAAGGTTCGTTGACCGCACGCGAGACTCGTCGCGTTCCAAGAAAATAGGGCCCTGCCAGCATAGCAAAAATTAAGCCTACTACGAGCACAAGATACAAGATCATTGGCCATAACTGCTGGACTAACGATGCGCCATAACTCACGTCTTACTTACCCCTTCGCTACTACTTAACACTTATTAAATTTATGATTTTTAAGTAAAACTTCGTGGGCACTATCCCCATCACTGCCTTTCTGGTTGCCACAGCAAAAATGAAAATTGGGGAACTTCAGTACGAGATGGGACCAAGTGTATGTCATTAAAAATAATATTTACAACATATATTTATAAAATTTTTCGAAATAAAGCCCTAATCTACTCAGCCTTCAAACATCTTTCAAAAGCAAATAAAAAAGCCTCGCCTTATCTCTAAATAAAATAAAGTGAGCTTTTTATCACTAAGTCTGTGAATTTCTTGAATTTTCTATTGGCAATCAAAAGTGGGATACAGAACTTTTTACATTGTTTCTTGACGAAGTTAAAAAGGCGTGTAAATCTTGATTAACGCGCTTAGGCAGTTGAACTCTGATTCAGACAAAAATAATTTATGCGCCACTGGGTTGGCGTCCAGACAAACTGAAGAGAAAGAGGCCGAATGTATGCTCTCATCTTATGAAACCGACGACTACATGTCAGTTAATCCGGTTACCTTTACACATGACACTGATATCTTTGACGCTATTCACATCTTGCTTCAGCGAAAAGTATCGGGAGGCACAGTTGTTAATGAACACAATGAAGTTGTAGGTGTCATTTCTGAACTGGATTGCCTAAAAGCCATCATTAACACCGGCTATTACCACGAAGGTGGTGGCACAGTCGGTGATTTCATGTATAGCGGTGACATTGAATATATGGATTTCCATACAAGCCTTATTGATGCAGCCCAGAAAATATTGAACACGCGACACCGGCGCATGCCCATAGTTGAGCACGGCAAGTTTATCGGGCAGATAAGTGCCCGAAGTTTGCTGCAAGCCTTTAAAGATTCTATGTCTGAACATGATGCTTCAGAAGACGAAATCACCAGCGCTTAAGTCTTGAATAAACGGTTCCATACGGGACCGTAATCCATAAATTAATATCACTTTATTCCCGCATTTCAGCAGCGGCATAAGTTCTCTCTTCTATACTTTTTTGATCAGACCAGTAAAACTTTTCAGTGGGCCCTATGTCTGGCGCAATTAACCACAACCGGTTTATTAAGAGTCAAAAACACCAACACCTTTTGCATTGGCTTGGTGTTTTGCTGGTAGTGCTTATTCTCGGCGCAGTATCCTATTTCATTGATAGGCTGAATTACAGCAAGTTTCATCAACAACAGCGCGCTAAAGTTATTTCTGAACTTAGCCTAATTCAAGCGCACCTGGAAGGTAAACTCTTTAGTAACCTTCAAACCGTTCAAGGTTTAGTGGCCGCAATTGTGGTTGAACCGGACATGACACAGCAGCGCTTTGAAGAATTTGCAAAACCCCTCTTCAATCAACAAACTCAACTCAGAAATATCGCGGCGGCACCCGATTTGGTGATTCAAATGGTCTACCCACTCCAGGGTAATGAACAAGCCTTAGGATTAAACTATCTAGCCAATACTAATCAACGTGACGCCGCAATCAAGGTGCGTGACGAGGGTCAAGCGGGTGTTGCTGGACCGGTTCATCTTGTACAAGGTGGCCGTGGATTTATTGGCCGCATTCCGGTGTTCATTGATACCAACAACGCCAATCAAAAACGAAAATTCTGGGGTTTAGTTTCAGCCGTTATTGATGAACAACTTTTTTACGAATCTGCTGGGCTTACAAAAAATAATCTTGATATCGAAATAGCACTTCGCGGCAAGGATGGCAAAGGTGCCAAGGGCGAGGTTTTTTATGGGAAAGAAACGCTGTTTCTGACAAACCCGGAAACCCTGAATGTAATTTTACCCGGAGGAAACTGGCAAATTGCCGCCATACCCAAACTCGGCTGGTCGAATGTTGCTGACAACGCTTTTAGTTTACGCTTCTTTTTATTCATAAGTTCACTTGCCATTATTGCAGCCTTGATAACTGTTGTAAAAATGGCTCAAAAACGTTTGTACCAACAAACCCTGCTACAGTCACTTTTTGAATTTTCTCCCGTCGGTATTTGCCTCAATGATTTTGAGAGCGGAAATTTTTTAGATGTCAATGATGCCCTCCTAAAACCCACGGGTTACACCAAAGAAGAATTTCTTAGTCTCAGTTATTTTGATATCACTCCAAAAAGGTATAAAGAAGATGACAAAGCCCAGCTGGAAAGCTTAAGACTTCGCGGTCGTTATGGCCCTTCCGAGAGAACATTCAAAAACAAGAGTGGAGAAGAATACCCAGTCTTACTTAGCGGTCAATTAATCAAAGACAACAACGGGAAAAAATTTATCTGGTCAGTAGTTGAGGATATTACCGAACGAAAGAAAACAGAGGAAAAATTATCAAGCAGCCACAAAAAGCTTGAACTCATTATAGATAGCACCGCCGTTGGTATTTGGGATTGGCATATCCCTACAGGTAAAGTAAATTTCAATGAACGCTGGGCTGAAATAGTTGGTTACGATCCTGCCGAGCTACAACCAGCAAATGCAAACATCTGGAAAAAACTCATTATCCAACCCGATTATGACCGTTCCTTTATTGCCTTAAATGAGCACTGGCAAGGGAAGACTAAACGCTATTCAACTGAAGAACGCATGTTGCACAAGGAAGGTTTTGAGGTTTGGGTGCTCAATACTGGTATGGTTGTTGAGCGTGACCATAACAACAACCCTATTCGCATGGTTGGCACACTGCTGGATATCACAAATCAAAAAGAAAACGAGAAAAAATTACACAAGGCGCACAACGATTTGCAAAAACAAATGGGCATGCTTGAAGCTATCGCCGACGCGCAAACTAGCATCTTACTACAAAAAAGTACGCAGGATATTTTTGACGAGCTATTGAACACTGTACTTTATCTCACTAACAGCGAATACGGTTTTATCGGTGAGATTCACTATAAAGATGACGGCACGCCCTGGTTGCGCACCCATGCTATCAGCAATATTTCCTGGAATGAAGAAACATCCAGGTTTTATGAAGAAAACGCACCAGAGGGGATGAACTTTTACAATCTTGAAACACTTTTCGGTGCAGCCCTCACAAGTTTGCGACCGGTTATTTCTAACAACCCTGAGCACGATAAACGTAGCGGCGGATTGCCTGAAGGCCATCCGGATATGACCAGTTTTTTAGCGATCCCAATTGCACGAGGTAATAGAGGCACCGGTATGATTGGAATCGCCAACCGACCGGAAGGTTACGACACAGATCTGGTTGAATGGCTCGACCCATTTACCACGACAATAGGACAAATCATCGATAATTTGCGAGCAAACAATGCTAAAGAACTCGCTGAACAAAGACTACTTGCAGCAAAGGATGCAGCCGAAGAGGCCGCTCGCGCAAAAAGCGAATTTCTGGCAACCATGAGCCACGAAATTCGTACCCCCATGAATGGCGTATTGGGTATGTTGAGTTTATTACGCAACTCAGAACTATCATCTGAGCAGGAAAGAAAAATTGATATAGCAAAAGTCAGCGCCGAATCACTATTAACAATAATCAATGACATTCTGGATTTTTCCAAAGTGGATGCTGGCAAACTGGAGCTAGAAAATTTAGATTTTGATGTAATCAACTTACTTGGTGACTTTGTTGAATCGATGGCAATCAAAGCCCAGGAGAAAAATATCGAATTAATGCTCGACATCTGCGACGTTGGAGAAAGAAATGTGGTTGGAGACCCCTCAAGAATTAGACAGGTGATTGGTAACATCGTCGGCAACGCAATAAAATTCACTGAAAATGGAGAAATTTTAGTGTGTTGCAAGCTTTCCAATACCAAGGATGAACAACGCGAACTGCATGTATCGGTGACAGACACAGGAATTGGCATTCCTGAAGAAAAAATTGCTTCCTTGTTTTCGCCCTTCACCCAGGTGGACGCGTCGACCACAAGAAAATATGGCGGAACAGGCTTGGGCCTAGCTATAACGAAAAAGTTATGCGAACAAATGCAAGGTCAAATTTCAGTTATCAGCCAAGAAGGTCACGGTAGCTGCTTTAGTTTTAGTTTGGGCTTGGAAAAAAGCGCCAATCCAGAGACCATTTACATTCCCAAGCAAGCTCAGTTTAAAAATATATTAATCTTTGATAGCAACAAGACAAGTGCACACATCATTGCAAAACAATTCGATAGATGGGGAGCAAATTGCTCACTCGTAAATTCGGAAGATGAACTTTTGGAATATCTAGCAAAGAATGCTTCTGCTCCCGATTTAGTAGCATTGGATCAGGAACTCGGCACAACTACTGGCATTAAGGTCGCTAAAAATATCCGCCTGCGAGAGTCAGCAGAAAATCTCGATGAAATACCGATTGCCATTATGACTGATATGACTCATCGGGTAGATGAGCATGAATTAAAACGACTTAATATCGGCGCCGCCTTTCCCAAGCCGGTAATTGCTCGTGATTATCAGACTATGTTGTCCCTGCTTGGGAACGGGCCACACTCAACAACCGGTTTTTTTGATAAAGATGCAATAGTGCCCCGCGAAACAGACACAAGCAACGGAAAACACCCTTGGCCAAAATTTACCCGGGTACTTTTGGTTGAAGACAATGTAGTTAATCAGGAAGTCGCCAGTATTATTTTAGAGGAGTTTGGCCTCACTGTTGATATTGCCAACCACGGCCAGGAAGCGCTTGAATTACTGGGAAAATTGATAGAGCCTCATCACTATTCGTTGGTATTTATGGATTGTCAGATGCCCGTTCTCGACGGCTATAAAACCACGGAGGCAATTCGTAAAGGAGAGGCGGGAGAGCAAAACCGCAAAATTCCAATTATCGCTATGACCGCGAATGCCATGAAAGGTGATAAAGAAAAATGCATTAACATTGGTATGGACGACTATTTAAGCAAGCCCATAGATCAGGAGAAACTTTACAGCACAATCTTACATTGGATAGGAAAAACAAAACTTGTCACAAGCACTATTCACAGTAAGGAAGAAACCACCCCATCGCAATACTTTTGTGATATAGACAGTTCTCTTTGGGATTGCACTGCTCTGCTCAAACAACTTAAGGGTCGTGAGGACAGATTAAAACGTCTTCTACGATCCTTTAACAAAAATTTCGAAAAACTCATGCAAGACTTAAACAATGCCCTGGTTGATAACGATGACACAACCATTCAATTCATTGCGCACACGATAAAAGGATCGGCGGGAGAACTAAAAATCAAGGAACTTCAACAACTCGCCGCGGCTCTGGAGATTGCCAGCAAAATCCACGATCAGGAAGAAATCGACAAACTTAGTCAAAAGTTTGTTAAGCGTTGTAATCAGATATATCAAACTTTTAACACTTATCTTTCGCAGTAAGTATACTGTTCTGCAAAGAGATAAATGAGAGAAAAGATGGACACTTTTTTTTTAGCCGCGGCTTTGGACGATTTTTTGCGCGGCGACTATATGCCTCACGGACACTGTTTCTTGTGGCAGCCTGGGATACTTTGGCTCACCGTAATTTCGGACTTGGTTATTGGTGTCGCTTATTTCCTTATTTCCGGTGCGCTCATTCATTTTGTGCGCAAAAGGAAAGATTTAAAATTTAGAGGGCTATTTTTTCTTTTTGGAAGCTTTATATTGTGGTGTGGTGTGACCCACCTATTCGCCATTCACACCATTTGGCATGGCGCTTATGGTGTCATGGCGCTTATTAAATTTATAACCGCCATTGTTTCAGGCATTACCGCCCTGGTACTGATAACAAACTTCAAACATATACTTCAAATTCCGAATATTAAAGAGCACCAGGCAGCGCTTAATGCTGCCACCCAAAAGGAAAGCGAAGCCAAACAACTTGAAGCGCAAGCAAAAGCGGAATCAATATTTAGGTTTGCCATTGAATTGCTTCCTACTGGCTTGCTAGTTCTAAACCACAACAAAGAAATAGTAATCGCCAACGAAGCACTTGAAAAAATGTTTGCTTATGAACGCGGAGAATTAATTGGGCAATCTATTTCCGCACTGCTAAACCCAAGTCAATCAGAACATCATGAATTGCTAGTCGAAAATTATCTGAATAATCCCTCTCAAGATCATGCAATGGCAGCTGGCCGTGTAGTTAACGGTCGCTCAAAACTCGGGGAAGATGTTGCGATAGAAATCAGCCTATCAGTTTATGAGTTAGACGGCTCACCTCACGCATTTGCTTCCGTCGTTGACATCAATCGTGCTCAGGAACAAGAAAGAAAATTGGTCGAAACTTCCAATCGCCTAAACCGCGCCATAGAGGCAACCAATGATGGGATTTGGGAGTGGAATATTCAAACCAACGATGTTTGGTATAGCGACATGTTTATGCAGCATATTGGCCACAATTCTCATACCGAAATTCCGGCCCTCGAATTTTGGTTAGATCATATCCATCCGGAAGATAAAGAGAATATAAGATCCAAGCTGGATCTACATTTTAAGAACAGAAATAAATACGATGTGATCTATCGCGGTCGCGCTAAGAGCGGAAACTACGAGTGGATGCATGTGCGGGGCGATACGGTATTTGACAAAGATGAATCCCCTCTTTTGATGTCCGGCACGCTTACCAATATAAATGAAAAGAAAATACTTGAAGAAAAACTGGCAGAAAAAACTTTCTTTTTAAATGCGGTGCTAGAAAAATCGCTTTGCGGAATTTATGTATTTGATTTAAAGGAGAACAAAAATATCTACATCAACGAACAATACAAAACAATTACCGGTTACAACTTGGAGCGGCTGAACGTCGCCCAATCTGACTCCCTTATACCGTTATTTCATCCAGAAGATCAGGAAAACATATTCGCGCACTTCGACAACGTAATTAATAGCCATGATGATCAAGGCGAATCCATTGACTACCGCTTTCGGCATGCAGAAGGTTACTGGATTTGGTGCTATTCGCGTGACTCAGTTTATTTGCGCGACGAAAAAGGCGAAGCCACACAAATGATCGGCACTTTCTTTGACATTACTGAAATCAAAAGTGCACAAAAATCGTTGGCGCAATCTAATGCTTCACTGGAACGTTTTGCTTATTCGGCCTCGCATGATTTACAAGAACCACTACGGAAAATCTCTGCTTTCTCGTCAAGCTTGCAGGAACGACTAAAAAATAAACTTGAAGATGCAGAAGCACTCTATGAATTAGACCGAATCGCCAATGCTTCCAGTCGTATGCGTGAAATGATCGATAGCTTATTGCAACTATCTCGTTACTCTCGTAAAAAACTCAACATTGCGACTATAAAATTCAGCGAGCTAGCCGCAATCATTCAGGATGATTTATCGGAATTAATCACTGAGAACCAAGCTGAAATTTCTGTTGGAAACTCAGTCGAATTATCTGTGGACATTAACTCGTTTGAGCAAGTGCTACGCAACTTGGTCACCAATAGCATACGTTACGCGAAGCAGGGAGAAACTGTTAGGATTGATTTAAATAGCGAGATTAAAGATGCCAAGTGTGTTATTAGCGTTCGGGACAATGGTAGTGGTTTTAACCAAAATTCTGCCGAAGAAATTTTTGAACCATTTAAACGTTTAGTGGGTCGCAATATTACTGGTTCGGGAATGGGGCTTTCGATTTGCAGGCAAATAGTTGAAGCACACGGAGGTCTTATCTACGCTAAAAGCGAACGCGAGAAAGGCGCAGTATTTACAATCGAATTACCATTGAATAATATCAATCATGGATAGGTGGACATGAACAAGCCCACTTCCCCGACATCTTTAACAGATAAGAGCAATCATGACAACCTGAACTCCAAACACATACGCAGAATTCTCATGGTGGACGATGATCCTGACGACCAGTATCTCACTCATCAAGCACTAAAAACGACGCAACTATATTTTGAAATTGACTTCGTCGAAAATGGTCAGGAGATGTTGGATTACCTAGAATGTAAAACTAAGGAGGTAAATGCACTTCCAGACATGATTCTTCTCGATTTAAATATGCCCGAAATGGACGGCATGAGAGCCTTACAAGAATTACGTAAGCTAGGGCTACAAGAACGTATTCATATTGTTGTTTTCAGCACCTCCAATTCCAACCTTGATATTGATGAAGCCTACGAGCATGGGGCGAAATATTTCCTTACAAAACCCAGTGGCTTTGACGAGCTTTCACAAAAAATAAATGATCTGTGTAAACATTGGTTTTAGGTGACGACTTTGTCATGCGCTCTAAAATTATCCCGCTATACTCAGGCAAAGAGCATTTCAATAGGTACCCGCTCAACTTATGTTGGAATACACCTCTTCCACCAACAATCGTTTGTCGCGAGATTGTGATTTTCCTGCGATTCGTATTCTGGCAATTGAGAATGATCCGGATGATTGCTATCTGCTCTCGCGCATGCTCGAACAGGACCCCAGTAAATTATATAACCTCGAAACCACTGATATTTTGCAAGCCGGTGTCGATATACTGAAGCACCGTGAATTCGATATTGTGTTGCTTGATCTGGGCTTATCTGAAAGTAATGGATTGGAAACCTTACGCCTCTTCCTCGATCAAAAGTTTTCCCTACCAGTAATCGTGCTCACTGGTGCACATCAGGCCAATCTGGGAGAAGAAGCCATTAAATCAGGCGCCGAAGACTTTATTCCTAAATTTGAGGCCTCACCTTCTTTATTGTCGCGCTCCATCGCCTATGCCATAGAACGGCACCGTCTTATCGTTGAGTTACAAAAGCAGGCCTTGACCGACCCACTCACAAAGTTGCCAAATCGAGCCGCTATTTACGAGCGCCTGGATTCTTTAGTCACTGATAGTGAACGTAGTTCTATTAATTTCGGTGTGGGCTTGGTTGATCTCGATCATTTTAAAAAGATTAATGACACCTTGGGGCACAGAGCAGGAGATGACTTACTGCGCCAAATTTCTGCACGCTTGCAAAAAAATCTACGCAAATCAGACATGGTTGCCCGTCTCGGAGGTGATGAATTTGTTGTTCTGGTCACTCATTACCGCAGCTCTGAAGATTTTTTGGGAGTACTCACAAAAAAGCAACACATTCTGCACGATCCCATTTCTTTATATGCCCATAATCAAATTCACCAGGTCTCTCTTATGGCCAGCTTCGGTGCCTGCGAATGGCAACCAGGTCTAAGTAGTCAGCAGCTCATTTCTCTAGCCGACAAAGCCATGTACCGAAGTAAGGAGCAAGGAAAGGGAGAAATCATTCTCGCTCCAACTGACGAGATCATTTCTAATCGCGCCTCAACCATATAATTTTTATTTAAATCCAAGCACATCCTGCATGTCGTAGCGGCCAGATTTTTTATCTGCTATCCAAAGCGCCGCTCGAACCGCACCTCGCGCAAAACTCATTCTGCTTGAAGCTTTATGTGTAATTTCAACGCGTTCCCCTTCAGCAAGAAACGATACTGTGTGATCACCGACAACATCACCACCGCGCACGGTGACAAAACCAATGGTATTACGCTCCCGTTCACCGGTAATTCCCTGGCGTCCATACACGGCAACCTCTTTAAGATTCCGCTTAAGCGCTTTAGAGACAGATTCACCCAAGCTTAAAGCGGTTCCCGAAGGTGCATCCACCTTATGCCGGTGATGCGCCTCATAAATTTCAACGTCAACTTCGTCACCCAGCACAGATGCTGCCAATTCTGCTAACTTAAAACAGAGATTCACTCCCGTGCTGTAATTCGTTGCTTGGCAGACTGCAATATTTTTTATCGCCAATTCAAATTTTTGATTCTGCTCTTCATTGAATCCTGTTGTACCAACAACCATCGCTTTATTTTCCGAAGCGCAGACTTCAGCATTGGCAAGCGTAGAAAGCGGTGTTGTGAAATCAATTAAGACATCAAAGTCATCAAATGCCTGTTTAATATCACCAACGATTACCACACCAATTTTACCTATACCCGCAACTTCACCCGCGTCTGCACCAAGCAAACTGCTTTCAGGCCTTTCAACAGCTACAGTTAATTGTGCTTCCTTAGACAATGAAACAGCTTCAACCAGGGTTTTGCCCATGCGCCCACCGGCACCGGTCACTGCTATACGTACTGTCATATCAATCTCTCTATTTTTTATCGTTGTTCTGTTTGCTATCTTTACTACGATTTTTTTTCTTTTCGTTGCCAATATCCGCAGTCAACACCATTTGCATGGCATCTTTTACCGGCATATCCAGAGTTTCACATTTTTCTTTAGGCACATAGACCAGATAACCACCCACTTGATAGCTCATGGGTAAATACACGGCAATTACATCACTATTACCACCTAATGTCGCATTTTCATTGGTAACAAACCCAACCAAACGCACATCGTCGCTAATTTGAACCGCGACAACCTTTTGCAGATCCTTACCTTTACTTCCTGTAACAAACTGCAATAAATCACGCGCACTACTATAAATACTTTTAACTATTGGAATGCTTTCCAATAGTTTTTCAAAAAAGATAAATACATGCTTAACCAAATATGCCTGAACGAGAATACCCAATACAAAAATCAAACCTACTGCGGCTATCACACCCATACCCGGCACGTACCATCCTGCCGGCAATACAAATTCCAAGGGCACTTTTAACAAGTTTTCAGCCATTGCAAATAACCAATACAACAAGCCAAATGTTGCAGCGACCGGTAACGCAAATAACAAACCTTTAAAAAAAGTATTAGCAATGGTTTTCATATTAATCTCATGCAAACTCACGTATTACGTGAAGAATGTGGGCTGGGTAGAATTGATTCTAATGTTTATGATTAAACTCGCGCAAGCCAAAAGGGCAAGGCGCCAGGCTATGAGCTTTCAAATATCTTCGGAGGCAGGGAGCCGACGAAGAGCGTACAAGGATGTATTCACAGCGAGTATTGGACGTTTATCCCCTGGTTTGCAAGCCCGCGAAAGCATCTACATCTTGAGATCGCCAAAAAAATTCTTCATGCCTTCAAACCAGCTTTCCTGTTTGGGCGAATTTTTCTGGCCTTTCATACTGTCTTTCAATTGTTGCAGTAAATCTTTTTGCTCTTTAGATAAATTGACCGGTGTTTCAAGTACTACTCGACACATCAAATCTCCCGCAGCACCGCCGCGCACAGAGACCACACCTTTGCCGCGCAGTCTAAACATCTTTCCGGTTTGTGTTTCAGCTGGGACTTTCAATTTCACTCGTCCGTCCAGCGTGGGCACTTCAAGCTCTCCGCCCAAACAGGCGTCAAAGATACTGATTGGCACTTCGCAATATAAATTGCGGCCATCCCGCTGAAAAAATTCATGATCCTTCACGTGAACCTGCACATAAAGATCACCCGCAGGACCACCGTCTGCACCCGCCTCCCCTTCACCAGCCAATCGAATACGATCACCTGTATCGACTCCCGCAGGCACTTTTACTGATAAGGTTTTGGTTTCTTCTACGCGCCCCTGGCCGTGACAATCACGGCAAGGATCCGCAATGGTTTTTCCTTTACCACGACAATTGGGGCAAGTTTGTTGAACAGAAAAAAAGCCTTGTTGCATACGCACTTGCCCATGACCGCCGCAAGTTGTACATGAGCTGGCTTTGGTACCTGGCTTAGCGCCATCTCCACCACAGGTTTTACAACTGATCAGGGTGGGCACTTTAATTTTGACTTCAGTGCCTTTAACGGCTTCTTCCAAACTCAGATCAAGGGTGTAGCGTAAATCACTGCCTCGGGCTGGGCCGCCGCGACCACGACCGCCACCACCGAATATATCACCAAAGACATCACCGAAAATATCCGAGAAACTACCAAAACCCTGGGCACCACCTGCACCGCCCATGCCTTCCACACCGGAGTGGCCATACTGATCGTAGGCTGCGCGTTTTTGTTCATCAGATAAAATTTCGTAAGCTTCGCTGGCCTCCTTGAATTTATCTTCTGCACTTTTATCGTCTGGATTTCTGTCTGGATGATGTTTCATTGCAACACGGCGGTACGCCTTTTTAAGCTCTGCCGCGCTCGCATCTTTACTTACACCCAGTACTTCGTAGTAATCTCTTTTTGACATTTTGGTTTTGACCAATCACAAAATTTACATTCAACGTTGAATTTCAACTCTGAAAATTTTCTTTGTTACACAACAAACGCGGGACAAGTCCCGCGTTTCATTTCATTTAAAAACAAGCAACTCGGCTTTACTTGTTGTCTTCTTTTACTTCCTCGAACTCAGCATCAACCACGCCATCATCAGCTGAAGCTTGTCCCTCTTGGCTTTCTGCTTCTCCACCGGCTTGTTGTGCCTGCGCTGCTTGTTCCGCATAAAGTTTCTGAGCCAGTGAACTGGAAGCCTCGGTTAATTTTTTCGTCGCAGCTTCCATCGCTTCCTTATCGCTACCTTTAAGTGCCTCATCTGCTTCAGCAATTGCCGCTTCGATCGCAGATTTTTCGTCAGCCGTTGCTTTGTCACCCGCTTCTTCAAGCGTCTTTTTAGTAGCATGCACAAGTCCCTCTAAGGTGTTGCGCGCTGTGACCACTTCTTCGAATTGACGGTCTGCCTCTGCATTCGCTTCGGCATCTTTTACCATCTTTTCGATTTCCTGGTCACTTAAACCGGAAGAGGCTTTAATCACAATACTTTGCTCCTTACCGGTCGCCTTATCTTTTGCGCTTACATTCAAAATACCGTTTGCATCCAAATCAAAAGTCACTTCAATTTGAGGCATACCTCTCGGTGCTGGAGGAATGTCGGCCAAGTCAAATCGTCCCAATGATTTGTTTTGCGAAGCTTGCTTACGCTCACCTTGCACAACGTGAATCGTTACTGCGCTTTGATTATCTTCCGCCGTTGAAAACACTTGCGATTTTTTAGTTGGTATCGTGGTGTTTTTCTCAATTAAAGAGGTCGCAACGCCGCCCATGGTTTCGATGCCCAAGGTTAGCGGAGTAACATCCAGCAACAACACATCTTTCACATCACCTGCGAGCACAGCACCTTGAATTGCTGCACCCATCGCTACAGCCTCATCCGGGTTCACATCCTTACGAGGTTCCTTGCCAAAGAAATCTGCCACGGCTTTTTGCACAAGCGGCATGCGGGTTTGACCACCCACCAATATCACATCCTGAATATCACCAATATCCACACCGGCATCTTTAATTGCAATCTTGCATGGCTCGATAGATCGTTTAACCAAATCTTCAACCAGAGATTCCAATTTAGCTCGCGATAATTTAACAACCAAGTGTTTTGGGCCTGTCGCATCTGCAGTGATGTACGGCAGATTGACTTCCGTTTGCTGGCTTGAGGACAATTCAATTTTAGCTTTTTCAGACGCTTCTTTCAGGCGCTGCAAGGCCAAGGGATCATTGTGTAAATCAACCCCATTACTTTTCTTGAATTCTTCCGCCAGGTATTCAATCAAACGCAAATCAAAATCTTCACCACCGAGGAAGGTATCGCCGTTCGTAGAAAGCACTTCAAACTGTTGCTCACCATCCACGTCTGCCATTTCAATAATTGAAATGTCGAAGGTGCCACCACCTAAATCGTATACTGCGATAGTGCGATCACCTTTGGCTTTATCCATTCCGTAAGCCAAGGCTGCTGCTGTTGGTTCATTAATAATGCGTTTTACATCCAGGCCTGCAATTTTTCCGGCATCTTTAGTAGCCTGACGTTGCGAATCGTTGAAGTAAGCAGGCACAGTTACCACTGCCTCGGTGACTTTTTCTCCGAGATAATCTTCCTCTGTCTTCTTCATTTTTTTCAGCACTTCAGCTGAAATTTGTGGTGGGGCTTTCTTCTCGCCCTTCACCTCAACCCAAGCGTCACCGTTGTCAGCCTTGGCAATTTTATAGGGCACCATGCTGATATCTTTTTGTACGACATCATCTTCAAAACGACGACCGATTAAGCGTTTAACCGCAAATAAGGTGTTAGTCGGATTGGTTACGGCTTGTCGCTTGGCACTCGCGCCAACAAGTATTTCATTGTCATCTGTAAAAGCGACGATAGAGGGTGTGGTGCGATCGCCTTCGGCGTTTTCAATCACCTTGGCTTTGCCACCTTCGAGTATGGATACACAAGAGTTTGTCGTACCCAAATCTATACCGATAATTTTACCCATTTGTTTTCTCTCCAGTATTCTTAAATCACTGCGCTGAGCAGCCAAATTTCGCCTCTTACAGCTTCAGTTAAGCCTGCAGGGCACACAATTTGTTTACTCCCAATATTGGTACGTGTATTTCAGTTTCAAGTGGTCAGCTTGGTTAGAAGACCATTTTTATGTCAATTTTTACCAGAGTGTCACTCAGGGGCTTTTGCAACCACCACCATAGCTGGGCGCACGAGCCGTCCATTCAAGGTGTATCCCTTTTGAAACACGTCAAGCACGGAATTTGGCTCGGCTTCTGGCTGCTGCACCATAGTCATTGCTTGGTGGATCTGGGGATCAAAAGGCTCGCCTTTGGGGTCCAGCTGCTCAACGCTGTGCTTTTTTAGCACCTCGATTAAGCTTTTAAGGGTCAACTGCACGCCTTCCGTAACAGCTTGCATATCGGCAACCTCTAGAGCGGTGGCCTCAATAGCACGCTCAAGATTATCGGCAACAGGCAATAAATCACCGACAAATTTTTCAAGCGCGTATTTATGCGCCTTCTCCACATCCTGCTCCGCTCTGCGTCGCGCATTTTGCGCTTCCGCTGCTGCCCGCAAGGCCTGTTCGCGTGCTTGTGCTAGCTCATCTTTCAAAGCTGCCACTTCTTGACTGGCGTCACCCTCTGCAGATTCAGGAGCCTTATCCGTTTGTGATTGCTTACTTTCTTCTTCAGCTTCTGATGAAATCGTGACTTCATCTTCTTCTAATTCGGGTTGTTTTTTTTCGTCGCTCACGACCTTCTCCGCATTCACTCGTCAAAACAAAGTGGGGCGAATATGGGGGCAATGCCGCAACATTCAAGGTGGTAATTCACCCTGGATTCACCTGTTCGGGTCTAAATTTTGATTTCAAATTCCTCCTATGGAAGACAAATCTCCTTATTTTGATCTCCTTGCTTAAGGGTGTATTGATTCAGGCCGAAATTTCGGCCTTCTTTTTTGCCTTTAGTACTGGATAAACAAACAGTTATACTGTATAAATTGTCAGACTTTCTATTGGAGGTGTTTGGCAATGCTGACTCACTTACATATTAGTAATTTCACCCTCGTTGAAAAGCTGGACCTGGAATTAAATGCGGGTTTAACCACGCTGACCGGTGAAACTGGCGCAGGGAAGTCCATTATGCTGGATGCCTTATCGCTGGCGTTGGGGGCTCGAGCTGATGGCGATAAGGTTCGTCCAGGCTGCAAGAAAGCTGATGTGCACGCAAGCTTCGATATTTGTAACCTCAAACACGCACGCAAGTGGCTAACTGAACAGGAGCTGTGTGAAGGGGAGGAAGACGAATGTATTTTACGGCGTGTGCTTGCTCTCGATGGGCGCTCTCGCAGTTTCATAAACGGTCATACCGTCACCCTGCAACAACTCCGACAGCTCGGCGGTATGTTAATTGACGTACACAGCCAACATGAACACCAATCTCTTTTGAAAGCCCCCACACAACGCCGCTTACTCGATGAATTTGGCGGATTTAAGGACCTCGCCAAACAAGTTCGCGATGCGCATCGGGAGTGGCAGGAAATAGCCCAAAACCTGGAGCAGGTTCGCTGCCAGAGTGATGAGCTCAATGCGAGGTTTCAGCTTCTTAGCTACCAAGTTGATGAACTGCAACAACTGGGCCTTGAAGACAACGAAATACAAACGCTTGAGCAAGAACAGCAACAACTCGCCAATTTTGAATTGGTGAATCGCAACAGTCAGGGTTTATTGAGTTTGTGCAATGATGAAGGTGGCTTACTTGAACAAATTCACCAGGGACTGCAACTTCTTAAACAATTACCTGGAAAGTCAACGCCGCTTCTCGAAGCAGAAGACTTATTGCGGACGGCTCAGGTACAAATTCAGGAAGCACAATCTGAAATTGAAAAACAGTTGAACAATGAATTGGACCTTGAGCGCTTGCCCATCGTTGAAGCGCGCCTAAGCGCAATTTATGAAATTGCTCGCAAACATCGCATTACTCCTGAGGAACTGAGTGCTTTGCAGCAAACGCTAAGCACTGAACTGGCGGGCCTCCAAAGTGGTGATGCACAGCTGGAAGCACTTGAACAAAAAGAACATGAAACCGCAGAACATTGGCGCTCCCTTGCTGGGGAGTTGAGTCAACGCCGCCAATTCGCTGCCTCTCGCCTGGAAAAAGCCGTGAACAGTAAGTTGAAATCCCTGGCCATGGAACAGGCGCGTTTCAATATTGAATTCACGGCTCTGGATGCACCTAGCCCCTGGGGTGCTGAGAATATTGAATTTCTGATTTCAACCAACCCGGGACAAGCCGCCAAAGCACTCGCCAAAATCGCCTCCGGCGGCGAATTGAGTCGAATCAGCTTGGCCATTCAAGTCGTCACCGCGCAGACATCCACCACCCCCACCATCATTTTTGATGAGGTGGATGTCGGCGTGGGCGGCACCACGGGCGATGTTGTCGGGCAACTCCTGCGAGAACTGGGACAAAACGGACAGGTAATTTGTGTAACACACTTGGCACAGGTGGCCTGCAAGGCCCAGCATCACATTGTGGTCAGTAAGGAGCTCAACAGAAAGGGTGCGCAATCACGTTTGCAGGTATTGGATGAAACAGCAAAAGTGCATGAAATTGCCAGAATGATGGGCGGGGATATAGGTTCAGATCAATCTATTGCCCATGCTCGTGAGATGCTTCAGGCAAGCTAGTTTTTAAGGGGTCTCACGTAAAGCACCAAGCTATGTCCGGTAATTTCGTAACCGTGTTGCCGGGCAATTTCTTCCTGCAAACGTTCAATTTCTTCATTGTGAAATTCAATCACTTTACCGCTTTCCACACAGACCATATGGTCGTGATGATCGCCACTGTCAAGTTCAAACACCTTGTGACCACCATCGAAATTGTGACTTTCAACCAAGCCAGCATCTTCAAATTGCGTCAATACACGATATACCGTTGCAATTCCCACTTCTTCCCCAGCATCCAGAAGCGCTTTAAATACGTCCTCAGCACTCATATGACGGTCTGAAGAATTCTCCAGTATCTGAAGGATTTTCACCCTCGGGTGTGTGACTTTGAGACCAGCTTTTTTTAATTCTTGATTTTCGTTGGGCATCGGTGAACTCCAGTGGGTCTTCTCATGTCAACAGGTAATCGGGTATTATCCCCGGCCCGGTTTGAATCTTAAAGCCTTTGGATAACAAAAGTGTTGAAATTATTAAGTATTATCAGTCTCTTGGCATTAACGAGTGCCTGCTCGTCCCTTAAATTCCCCTTCGCCTACCAGTTGGTGATTCAGCAGGGTAATTACGTAGAACAGCAAATGATAGACCAGTTGGAAGTCGGTATGACACGCAGACAGGTCAAATTTGTGATGGGTAGCCCGCTAATTGAAGACAGCTTCAATGCCGATCGCTGGGATTATTACTACACCGTTAAAAGGGGCGAGGACCAGTTTACCCGCAAATTATTTACTGTCTATTTTGATGGTGACAAACTCGCACGTTGGGACGGAGACCTGAGACAAATTAATAATAATGCCGACGGCACTCAAGAAGAAGAGAAAACCGAATCCGAAGGGGATATTAAGCCTGAAGATGAAGACTATATGAATCAAGGCACCGGCAAGAAAAAAGAAGAAAGTTAAACACAGGTTTAGTGCAGCACCGCTTCAGGCGTAGTTAACTATCCTGAATTGAATCATCGGCACTTTTTTGTTCTTTGGCTTTTTCTGCACGCTTTCTTCTCACTTCTTTGGGGTCAGCAATCAAGGGGCGATAAATTTCAACGCGATCACCCTCTTCGAGCTGATATTCTTCTGCTGTGGCCAGGCCTTTGGTACCGAGAGCTTGTCCAAAAATCCCCAATCTTGAATTCTCCATGTCCTCATTCGGAAAAAATTGTTGAATTCCTGAAAGATCTACAAGCTGCTTAGCTGTCGTACCTTTCGGAACAGCTATTTGAATCAATTTCTGTTTGTGTGGCAGCGCATAAACCACTTCTACCGAAATCAGGTCGATATTTTTTTCAGAATCCTGCACCGCATAACCTCAATTAAAATCTCAATAAAAATTCAGTTATTTTTTTCATCCCTAGAATAAACCTGCTGCGCTCTTTCACACAAGCACTGCACCTGTTCGCTGGCAACAGTTTCAAACGTGGATTTCATCATCACACCAAGGATAGGATTCGCAAATTCATAATCGAGGCTAAAGCTCACCTTACAGGCATCATTGGCAAGTGAGGTAAACAGCCACTGTCCGTGAAATTTTTTAAACGGCCCCTCAACCAATTGCATACTCATACTGAGCGGGGAATTCAAAGTGTTGCGCGTGGTGAAACTCTGCGTGAAGCCGCCTCGATGTAGCTCAAGTCTGGCCAACAGCCAGTCTTCGCCCTTTTCCAAAATATTGGCCGCGCGACAACCGGGCATAAACTGCGGATAACTCTCTATATTGTTGACCAAATCAAACATTTTTTGCGCGGAATATTTTACCAGTGCGCTACGCTCTACATGACTCATGCAATACTTCCAATAAAAATCAGCTCAGTGAATCAACAAGCGCGAATACGAAAACAAAACCAACCAATACGGGAGAAATGTAACGCAACACAAAAAACCAAATGTCGAACATGGGGTGACCTTCTGCATCCATTTCCTGGGCCACAATACTTTTACTTAATTTCCACCCAACAAAAATTGCAATAAATAAACCGCCCAGAGGCAGCATTAATTGAGAGGTAAGGAAATCCAAAAAGTTAAAGGGTGTTTTATTCAATAAAAATACAGGTGACCATTCAGATAGCGCATTAAAAGATAAGAGCGCAAATATACCGACAAACCAAGCCGCACCTGCCAATATTGTTGTCGCCACGGCACGACTAAATTTGCGTGTTTCAACCAGCCAGGCCACGCCCGGCTCAATTAAAGACACTGCCGAACTCCATGCGGCAACCGTCACCAATAGAAAAAACAAAGTCCCAAACCACTGTCCACCAGGCATATTTCCAAATGCGATTGGCAAACTTTGAAACATTAGTCCCGGCCCGCCCGCGGGAGATACCGAAGGATTGGCAAACACTATGGCAAAAATTGCTAGGCCCGCAACCAGTGCGATGATGGTATCCAGTAATCCAATTGTGATTACCGTTTTCGCCACATTGGAATGATCCGGCATATAGGCCCCATAGGCCATGATCGCGCCCATACCTAAACTCAAGGTAAAAAATGCGTGTCCGAGTGCCTTTAGTGTTGGTTCGTAAGTAAGCTGACGCGTGCACTGACTCAGATCACCTGTGCACGCAATGAATTCTCCGCTTTCATTGAACTGCACATATTTGAAAATTAATTTTGAAAAATCGGGGTTGAAAAGAAAATCTGCTCCTGAAGCCATGTCGCCTTTAACAAAGCCATACACAAGCAAGACTATCAAAGCAAAAATGAGAAAGGGCATCATGTAGCGTGCGACTGCACCCAAACCGCGAGTCACGCCGAATGCAACTACAACCGCTGTCATCACAGAAAAAATCGTATGCCAGAGCAAGAGCGTTGAAGGGCTTGCCAATAAACCACTCCAGATCGTGCCCACTTGCTGCGCATCGGCACCGTTAAAAATGCCTGATCCTGTGCTGAGTGTATAGTTCATAGCCCAACCAGCTACCACACTGTAAAAGGACATAATAAAGAGCCCAGCAAAAACGCCCATCCAACCAATACTGGTCCAAGCTGAATGAAAGCCTCCTTCTTCCACTAAATGTTTCATCGAGTTGACCGGGCTCATACGTCCCCGACGACCCAGCAATACTTCCGCCATCATGACTGGCAGCCCAATTAAAGCGATGCAGAAGAGATAAACCAACACAAAAGCACCGCCGCCGTTTTCTCCCGCCATATACGGGAATTTCCAAATATTCCCCAAACCAACAGCTGAACCGGTGGCAGCGAGGACGAATATCCATGAATTCGACCAGACTCCGTGCATTTTTTGCTGACTCATAATGGTTGCCCTATTCTTTTCTTGTTGTTTTTAAAGCTTGCATTGTAACGAGTTTAACCGTCAATTTTAATGCCAATGCCCCCAAGTGTTTGCAGACAGCACAGTGCCGCGTCGATATAATGCGCCGCCATGGCAAATACGAAAAAGAAAAAAGGGAATCAAAGCAACACCATTGCTCTGAACAAAAAAGCCCGTCACGACTACTTTATTGAAGAGCGCTTTGAAGCGGGGCTTGCGCTTACTGGTTGGGAAGTCAAAGCCTTGCGCGCAGGCAAAGGCCAAATGACCGACAGTTACGTCATTTTCAAAAATGCCGAAGCCTGGCTTTTGGGTGCACAGATTCAGCCTCTGCCCGAGGCTTGCACTCACTTTGTGACCGATCCCCTCCGCACCCGTAAACTCCTACTTAATCGCCGAGAGATTTCTCGCTTGCAACGCGCGATAGAGCAAAAAGGTTACACCGTGGTTGCTACTGCCTTGTATTGGAAAAGACACATGGTGAAATGTGAAATAGCACTAGCCAAAGGTAAGCAGCAACACGACAAGCGCGCAACGGAAAAAGAACGCGACTGGAATATTCAAAAACGCCGTGTTATGAGTCACTCGGTCCGATAAGCTTTTATGTTACCTGTTGAATGCAGGCGTTTTTCAGCATTGGTGTTCTGCATTGTCAGTTTATGCACCCTACTCACACCTGAGCATCTGCCAAAAGACACTTGATCTAAGCCGCATCTACTCCTAAGCTGCTTAATAAAACTCAAAAACAGCCTAATGCGCCAAATTTCGACTCATCTTCTGCCAAGCTGTAGTTTTGACTCCCTTTGGAAATTTTTAACAGGGCGAAGCGTTTTGGCCTGCAAGCTTTTAATCGTTCTTTGCAACGCATGTTTTGTTTCAGCCAATACAGAAGAGACTATTCATCTCCGCCATCCCTACAACCTCGCCGGGGATGAACCTTACGCCAAACGCACGGATTATATTGTCAATGTTTTGCAACTGGCCACACAAAAATCAAACCGTAAATTTCAACTCAATGTGGTGCCCATAAAAACCATCACCGCCAGTCGAAATATCCGCAACGTAGAACAAAAACACTACGACATTACCTGGATACATACCGACAAAGAGAGAGAAAAGCGCCTGTATCCTGTTCGAATTCCCCTGTTCAAGGGGCTTATAGGATGGCGATTAATGTTTGTTCACAGCTCAAATGCGCAGATGTTCGAAAATACTCATGAGCTTTCACAACTTCAAGAATATATTGCCGGGTTGGGACATGACTGGCCCGACCTCCAGGTATTTCAAAACAACAAACTCAAAACGATGACCGCTACCAGCCGTAATAGCCTCTTGTTGATGCTTGATGGCCATCGCATTGACTACTTCCCAAGAGGTGCTGTGGAGATTTGGGACGAATATAAGCAAATTGGAAATTCGTCAATAGAGGTAGATCCCCACATTGCCCTTGTCTATCCCACTGCCTATTACTTCTTCTTGCGCAACGAAGACAAGCATATTGCCGAAATTATTAAGCAGGGTTTAAACAACGCAATTAAAGACGGCTCCTTCGATAACTTGCTATTCAAACACTACGGTGAGGATATTAATAAAAGCAAACTCGCAACACGAAGGGTATTTCGAATAAGTAACCCGAATTTCCCAGTTGGAGAGGAGACGGAGAACCCCGACCTTTGGTATAACACAGCTATTCAAACCAGAGTTAATTCTGAATGAACTTGCCCAATTTAAACACACTCAAAAAATTTGCCAGCATTATCGGACTGGTTTTATTTGCTTATCCGGCCCCAGCGCAAGAAGAAGAAACAACTCGCGTAATACGTTTTCCCTACAATCTCACGGGTGAAGAAAGTTATGCAAAGCGAAATATCTATTTAGCCAATTTACTCGAACTGGTAATAGAAAAATCTGGTGAAAACTATACCCTGGAGCAATACCCCATTCCTTCAATACCCGCAACTCGAAACATTCGAAATATGGATGCTCGTCTCTACGATATTGCATGGATACATACTGATAAAGAAAGAGAAAAGCGCTTATATCCTATTCGGGTACCACTTTTTAAGGGGCTGATTGGTTGGCGCTTAATGTTTTTAGCCAAGCAAAGGCAAGATATTTTTAAGAATGTTTATTCAATATCCGATCTCAAAAATTTTTCAGCTGGCTTAGGTCCTGATTGGCCAGATGTTCAGGTTTTTCAGCACAATCAATTAAAGGTACTCACTTCTACAAGCCGCGAAAGTTTGGTCAAAATGTTATTAGGAGAGAGGATTGATTATTTTCCAAGAGGTCTTGTCGAGATATGGGACGAACACGATAAATATAACGATTTAAATTTAGTAATCGATCCTTACATTGCAGTAGTTTACCCCAGTGCATTTTATTTTTTTGTTAGAAATGAAGATATCGAACTTGGCCGGGCTATTGAAAAAGGAATAAACATGGCAATTGACGACGGATCCTTCAATCGCCTTTTTTATGAATATTACGGCGAAGAAATCAAAAACAGTCAACTTGAAAATCGTAAAATTTTTGTTGTTAACAATCCAAATTTTCCATCGAATCAACTCGATTTCGACGCCAGAGTCTGGTTTCAGGCAGACAAACTTAAAACTCACTGACATTTCAATTTGAAGTCTGTTGAGCGCGCTTAACATGCTCATTTTATTCTTTGAGCTTAAACGCTATACTGGCTGGCTCAATGGGGGCGATTAGGATTCGACGCCGGTAACAAAACCCAAGGTGCATGTGGTGATGACAGCGAATCACCTTAATCCAAAGCTGTAATCGAATAGTCGCAAACGACGATTCATACGCTCTAGCAGCCTAAGGGCTCGCTAGCGGTGGTTGCCAAGGTGCCAGTACCGCGGTAATCACTGTCATTTAGAACTGGATCGCCTCAATGCTCGGTTTGTGGTTGCGGGGTTAAACTTTAGCAAACTCGCCTGTTGCGTCCTGCCCGTTGGGCTGCATAAGGTTAAAACAATAAGCGGACCTAAACATGTAGAGCCGAGGACGGAGTGCTGACGGACGCGGGTTCAAATCCCGCCGCCTCCACCATAACCAGGTTTTAAGATTATTTAAAACCTCCAAAAAAGCCCGAATTCTTAAGCGTTTTCGGGCTTTTTTTTTCGTCTGGCCAATACCGAGATTAATCAATTGGGGCATAAGTCGAAAGAAATTCATCCATTTCCCTGAACGTCGTTTTTCTATTTTCATTACTTGTTAAATAGTGGTCTTCATCTTTGAGTTCGATATATTTCACTTTCTTACCCTTTTTCTGCAAGGCCTTATACATTCGTTGACTGTGACTCAC
>JBNKVX010000028.1:0-29167 GCA_050299435.1 Cellvibrionaceae bacterium
GCATTTAATCTTGTGTCGGAAGGCAAGTATCTACAGTTTGTGCCAGAAACTGGCCGTGTTCTTGAGTATGCGCGTCAGCCCGCCTCTCGCTATTTATCAGGTGCGAAGGAAATATCCTCAGGAAATAAAGGGCTGATTGCCTTTACGATTGATCCTACACGCGGACAACTCTTGGGTTTGTTGGTGGCAGCTCCAAATTTGCGCGAACGTGTAGCCCAAGGTGGACTAATTGGTTATGTCATTTTGTCTCTCGGTGCCTTGGCGGTACTTATCGCAATTGTGCGTTATACCAATTTGTTTTTGATCCAGAAAAAGATTAATGAACAAATAAAGCAGCCAACTGTAATAGGAGATAATCCACTGGGGCGGATATTGGATGAATATGCCTCGCACAAAGATCGTGATCTGGAGACCTTGGAGTTGAAAATGGGGGAGGCTGTGATGCGCGAAGTGCCCAAAATAAATCGCGGCCTATCTTTTCTGAAGATTATTGCAGCCGTTGCACCTTTGATGGGACTGCTCGGTACAGTGACAGGTATGATCATTACCTTTCAGGCAATTGTCTTGTTCGGTGCGGGTGATCCCAAAATGATGGCCGGTGGAATCTCGCAAGCTTTGGTCACCACCGTACTCGGTTTGACTGTTGCCATCCCAACACTATTATTGCATAACTTCGTAAGTACCCGAGCACGCAGCATAACGGAAGTGTTAGAACAGGAAGCCGTTGCAATTGTTGCGACGCAGGCAGAAAAACAAAACAAGGCTGATTCGTAAGGATGTTGGCTTTCATCGAAAATATTTTCCCCTGGTTTGGTTTTATGACCGATTTGGGAGGAGATATTCTGTTGATTATTATTTTACTGGCTGCCTTTTTGTGGGTATTGATAATTGAACGTTTTGTTTTCGTTTTGCATATTTATCCCGCTTTGGTTGTGCAAGCTCAGGCAGCATGGCAAGAAAGAGTCGATAGGCGTTCGTGGTACGCGCAACAATATCGCAGTTATTTATTACACAAGGCCAATCAATTGTTGCAAAGAAATGCGGGCTTATTGAGAACACTCATCAAGCTTTGTCCCTTGTTGGGCTTATTGGGAACAGTTATTGGAATGCTGGAAATATTTGATGCGGTGGCTATCACCGGCGGTACGAACCCGCGCGCGACTGCGGGCGGTGTTTCCAAAGCGATTATCACTACTATGGCCGGAATGGTGGTTGCTATTTCTGGCTTACCCATTGTGGGTTATTTAAATCGAAAAATATCTGAAGAACGTGAACGATTAGCAGAAAGTATGCCTTTGGATGGTTGAAGGTAACTGGATCAGGATGCAAGTATGAGAAAGTTTTTATCTGGCACACATGAAGATCAGGAAGCAACTGTTGATATTACGCCCATGTTGGATGTGGTATTTATCATGTTGATCTTTTTTATTGTTACCGCAACATTTGTCAAACAAGCAGGTATTGAAGTTAATCAACCCAAGGCATCGACCGCAGTTGTGCAGGAAAAAGCGAATATTTTAATTGCAATAGATGCTGAAAACAAAATTTGGATTAATCGGCGCGAAGTTGACATTCGTGCTTTAAGACCGAATATCGAACGTTTGCACGCTGAGAATCCAAAAGGTTCGGTGGTGGTACAAGCCGATAGAGAGTCAATTAATGAAGTCTTGGTTCAAGTGATGGACGCCTCACGCAGAGCTGGCGTCTATGACATTGCTATCGCCGCACAAGAGTAAAGGCATGCAGCTTAGTTACGTAAAAGAGAAAGATACTTTGCTCAGATTTGAAGATTCTAGCTATTTACTCCGTATTTTCATTACCATTTTTCCTGGGCTTGTTGTTGCGGGATTTCTTACCTGGTTTATGTATGTCTTGATACAGTTTAGCGGAAACAAACTCGATGAATCGGCACGTGTATATATTCTTGATTTTGTTCGCCTTGATAGACAGGAGAGTTCGGACCGCAAAGAAAGAAAACTTGAGCGTCCAAAAACGGAGCAAGCGCCGCCAATGCCTGCGACACCGGAAAACAGTGAGGCAGAATCTGATTTTGATGCAATTGGTATCAGTGATATCCCGGCAGGCGATATGGAGGTTGACATTGGTGGCTTAGGTATCAGTGCGGGCGAGGGTGAATTCTTGCCCATTGTTAAAGTTGCGCCAGTGTATCCGCTTTCGGCGGCGACTCGCGGTTTGGAAGGCGAATGCACAGTGGAATATACGGTGACTACAACCGGAGCTACTCGAGATATTCATGTGCTCGATTCCCGATGTACTGACTCAGTTTTTCGACGCCCCTCGATAAATGCCGCCAAACGGTTTAAATACAAGCCACGTATTATTAACGGTGAAGCTGTTGAAGTGCTTAATGTGCACAATGTTTTTATTTATACCTTGGAAGACAGTGAGCAAAGTGGTCAAAACTAGTTTTTACTCTGCATTTTTGATTATCATTTTGGGTGGTTTGTTAATCTATCCGGGTGAGAGTTACTCGGCGCGTGGTGAATTAGCGATAGGCATGAAAGTGTTTGAAAAAATGCAGGCAGCACAGGTTGAGATTGAGGCGAAAAATTTTGATAAGGCTTTACGGCTATTGGATGAAATTTTTGAAACTTCTCGACTGAATAACTTCGAACGCGCGCAAACTCTAAGTTTAAAAGGAAATATCTATTTTCAGATAGAAGATTTTGATCAATCTATTGAAATGTTTAAGCAAGCAGTGGAGTTTGAAGACTTACCGAAAGGTTACCTCAAAATCACTTTGAAAACCCTCGCACAATTATCGTTCATGCAAGACCAGTACGAGGCTTCACTCAAATACGCTTTCCGTCTATTGAGTCTGCTTGAGGAGCCTGATCCGGAACTACACATGGTGATTGCACAGGTTTATTACAAAATGGAGAAATTCGATCTTGCGTTGAGCAATGCAAAGCAAGCTATTGCTATTGATCGTCAAAAAGGATTTGTCATCAAGGAAAACTGGTTATTGATTCTCAATGCAATCTATTACAGCCTGGAAGACTACCCACAAATGGCTGAAGTGCTCAAGGAACTCATTAAACTCTATCCAAAAGATAATTATATTAAGAATTTGGCAGCAATTTATGGGCAAATGGATGAGACAAAGAAACAACTGCTCTTAATGGAGCCGCTGTATGATAAAGGTTATTTAAAAAATGAATCTGAACTCGTAAATTTGGCACAACTTATGGTGCTGCACAAAGTGCCGTATAAGGGTGCAGTGTTAATGGAAAAAGCACTCAAGGAGAAAAAGGTTGAAGCGAGTCGAAGAAATATGGAATTGTTGGCGCAATCCTGGCAACTCGCTGCAGAAGATCAAAAGTCAATTGAATATTTAGGCAAAGCCGCCAGCATCGCAGATTCAGCAGAACTCTACGTGAGGTTAGCTCAAGCATACATGAACCTGTTTTCCTGGAAGGACGCAGAAGACGCGCTCGAAAAAGCGCTTGGCTATGACGACCTGGAACGAGTAGGGGATACCCAAATTCTTTTAGGGATGACCCGCTTTTATCAGAAAGATTATCGATCAGCTAAGAAGGCATTTAGGCGGGCTTCAGAGCATGACAATACTCATCATTTGGCTGGCCAGTGGATTACTTATATGGAACAAGAAATCGCAAAAGAAGAACTCGCGAACGTTGCCAACTGAATACTTATGCATGAGTTGAGTCTTTGCAGGAATATAATAGAATCGATTGAAGAAAGTGCAGTCATCGAGGGGTTTGCGCGCGTATTGAGCGTAAACCTGGAAGTGGGTGCGCTTGCTGGCGTGGAGATTGAAGCCTTAAAATTTGGCTTTGAAGCGGCGAAAATCGGGACCTTGGCACAAGGTTCGGCGCTTTCAGTCAGTTTGATAACCGCAGTTGGCAAATGTCGACAGTGTGGTGGAGAAATGCTGGTAACTGAACTTTATACGCCGTGTTCCCACTGTGGTGAATATGGACTCGATTTTCAAGGTGGTGATCAATTGCGGATTAAAAGTCTGGAGGTGGTGTGATGTGCATGACATGTGGCTGCGAAGGATCCTCCATTCACAGCAAAAATCTCGATCACGAAAAACACCACGAGCAAGAGAAAGAACACAAACACGAAACAGACACCCAACTTCTTACCATAGAAAAAAATATTCTTCAGAAAAATTCTGCTTATGCAGATCAGAATCGACATTGGTTCAAGCAGCACAACATCCAGGTGTTGAATTTTCTATCCAGTCCGGGTTCCGGAAAAACAAGCTTACTCATTCGCACAATTAATGAACTCAAGCACGAATTAAAGATATTCGTTGTGGAAGGAGATCAGCAAACGGAAAATGATGCGAATAAAATTCGAGAAACCGGGGTGTCGGTAACGCAAATTAACACAGGTAAGGGATGCCACCTGGATGCGCATATGATCAGTCATGCAATTGCTGAATTATCTCCCACACAGGATAGTTTGCTGTTTATAGAAAATGTTGGAAATCTCGTGTGTCCTGCTTTGTTTGATTTGGGTGAAGATAAAAAAGTGGTCATTCTCTCTGTTACTGAAGGTGAGGATAAGCCGATAAAATACCCGGATATGTTTGCAGCAGCTGACCTAATGTTGATAAATAAAACTGATCTGCTTCCTTACGTGGAATTCGATATTGATCAATGTCAAGCTTTTGCTCGTCGTGTAAATCCTGATATTCAAACTATTCTGATTTCTGCAAAAACCGGAGAGGGAATGCTGGATTGGTATAACTGGTTGTTTTTGCAGAATAGTGCTCTGAGGTCTGCGTCCTAATATGTGCTTGGCTATTCCTGCTAAAGTGCTGGATGTTGATATTTCCAATGATAGTGCCAAGGTGTTGATTGGTGAGGTTAAAAAAGAAATTTCACTGAGTTTGGTGGATGATGTAAAAGTGGGCGATTATGTGTTAATTCATGTCGGTTACGCACTGAATAAAATCAGTGAGGAAGAGGCGCTCGCTACACTCAAACTGTTTTCTGAAGCCGGTATTGTCGAAATAGACAATGAGGAATTGTCTTGAAATACTTACGGGAGTTTCGCAATCCCGTTCTCGCAAAAAAATTAGTTGGTGCTATTGAGAAGGCTCAAAATCCTGAGCAAAGTTACAAGATCATGGAGTTTTGTGGCGGCCACACACACGCCATTTTTCGTTATGGTTTACAGCAGATACTTCCAAAAAACATTCATTTCATTCATGGTCCGGGATGTCCGGTTTGTGTGCTGCCGATAGGCCGTGTTGATAATGCCATTCAGCTTGCCACACAAGAGAACTTAATTTTATGCAGCTATGGCGATATGTTGCGAGTGCCGGGCAGTCACAAAAACAGTTTAATGAAAGCGCGATCTGAAGGGGCTGACGTGAGAATGGTATATTCCAGTCTCGATGCGCTGGAAGTTGCACGTAGGCATAAAGATAAACAGGTGGTTTTTTTTGCGATTGGATTTGAAACGACAACGCCCGCCACAGCTGCCTGTATCTTACAGGCCAAAAGAGAAAAATTAACAAATTTTTCCGTGTTCTGTAATCACGTATTAACACCGCCAGCTATAAAAGCAATTCTACTAACAGATAAAGATGCAGTTAAGATTGATGGTTTTCTAGGGCCGTCTCACGTGAGCACCATTATTGGTAGCGATGCATACAGCAACATTGTCCGTGATTATCAGAAACCTATTGTCATTGCAGGTTTTGAGCCACTGGATATTTTGCAGTCTGTCTTAATGTTGGTAAAGCAATTGAATGAAGGGCGCTGCGAACTTGAAAATGAATATACCCGCGCGGTCAGCGCAGAAGGTAATGTTAAAGCACAAAAACTGGTTAGTGAGGTGATGTGCTTGCGTGACAGTTTTGACTGGCGCGGTTTGGGTGTGCAGGCAAATAGCGCGCTAAAAATTAATTCCACCTACGCAGAGTTTGATGCTGAACAGCGTTATAGTATTCCACATATTGTTGCTGCTGATCTGAAAGGTTGTGATTGTGCTGACGTACTGCGCGGAGTTAAAAATCCAACTGATTGCCGTTTGTTTGGAACAGTTTGCGTTCCCGATAATCCTATGGGTTCTTGTATGGTGTCATCAGAAGGGGCCTGCGCGGCTTACTGGTCTTACGCGCGTCATACTAAAACAATTGAAAATGCAATCTCATGAATGCCAAATTGCCAGCCCACTATTCCAAATCCAAAAAGGCGCGAGGTTTAGTCAATATGAATCATGGAGCAGGGGGTCAGGCTTCAGCGAAATTAATTAAAGAAGTATTTTTAACTTATTTTGACAACCCATTAATTCACCAGGGAAATGATGGAGCAGTATTTTCTGTTCCTCCCGGTCGCCTTGTAATGAGTACTGATGCTCACGTCATTTCGCCTTTGTTCTTTCCCGGTGGAAACATAGGCAGCTTAGCAGTGCATGGAACCGTAAATGATCTCGCGGTGATGGGAGCCAAGCCATTATATTTAACTGCAAGTTTCATTCTTGAGGAAGGATTTCCCATAAACGATTTAGATAAAATTGCTTTTAGTATGGCTGAAACAGCAAAAAAAGCTGGTGTGGAGATTATTGCAGGCGATACCAAGGTGGTTGAAAAAGGAAAGGGGGATGGCGTATTTATTACAACAACAGGCCTTGGTATACGCGAACTGGATTGTCATATTGAAGGTAATAAAGCTGAGGTGGGCGATGCGATTATAGTAAGTGGCACAATTGGAGATCATGGAATCGCTATTATGTCGCACCGGGAAAATTTGCAATTTGAAACCAGTATTGAATCTGATTCTGCAGCCTTGAACGGTTTAATAGAAAAAATCCTTGAGAGTCATGCTGTTATCCATTGCATGCGAGACCCCACGCGCGGTGGGCTGGCTACCACTCTAAATGAATTGGCAATGCAATCGCAGGTCAGTATGGAAATTTTGGAATCGATAATTCCAGTAAAGCCAGCAGTGCAGGCAGCGTGTGAATTATTGGGACTTGATCCGCTGTATATTGCCAATGAAGGAAAATTGGTCCTTATTTGTCCTGATTCAGATGCGCAAAAAGTACTAGAAGTTATGCGACAACATCCGCTTGGAAAAAATGCTGAAATTATTGGTCAAGTAACCGAGCGAAGCAGTGCACCTTTGTTAAAAATGCAGACACAGTTTGGTGGCGTTCGCGTGGTTGATTGGTTAACTGGTGAGCAGCTGCCACGTATATGTTAGATCATCTTTTACTGAATGACCTGGAATATTCCCGTTATCGGATTTGTATTAATGGCTTGGTTCAGGGTGTAGGTATGCGCCCCTATGTTTGCCGATTAGCGCGTAAACTTGACTTGAAGGGCTCAGTGTACAATGACAATAGCGGTATTGTTATTGATGCTTTTGGAAGAAAAAAACAACTGGATTCATTGATACAAATTTTAACTGAAGCGCCCCCGGCGCATACTCAAATCGATCAAATTTCAGTAGAAGAGCTAAACTGGGACGATTCGAATACACCAAGCGCTTTTACCATAGAAAAAAGCGTTGCCTATAACAGAGATGATGTCAGTCACTCGCCTGCAAGGAAGGTGACTAAAGTACCCCAAGATCTTGCGACTTGCGAAATATGCTTGCGAGAAATTATGGATAAGGAAAATCATCGTTTTCGTTATCCGTTTACAAGCTGCACTCAGTGTGGACCGCGTTTTTCAATTTTGAAATCCATGCCCTTTGATAGGCAGCACACTAGCATGGTGGAATTTAAACTATGCGCAGCCTGCGAGGCAGAATATCGTAATCCAGACGATCGCCGCTATCACTCACAAACAAATGCGTGTTCAGAATGTGGTCCAAAACTCAGAGTATTGAATAGGAAGGCTGAAGCCGTTTCCTTGGTAGGAAATGATGAAATAGGGTTCGTTGCCGACAAAATTAAAGCCGGTAAGATCGTCGCCATAAAGGGCCTTGGGGGTTATCATCTCGCTTGTGATGCGAGTAACGATCAAGCAGTAGCCTTTTTAAGAAAACAAAAAAATAGGATGAGTAAACCTTTCGCTTTAATGGCGAAGGATCTTGAACAGATTTCACTTTTTGCTGAAATGGATCACCAACAGTGCTTGCTTTTGAAAAGTGCGCAAGCACCGATTGTGCTATTGCCAAAGCGTATGGATACCGAAGATAGCAAAATGCTTAGCCCATTGTTGGCGCCGAATCAAAATCGCTTGGGCTTCATGCTTCCCTATACCCCCCTGCATTTTCTTTTAATGCAAGAATTAAACTGTCCAATTGTTTTAACCTCAGCAAATAAACACGGTGAACCCCAGTACACGGATGATGCGCTTGCACTGCAAGGCTTGAATAAGATTGCCGATTATTTTCTGATGAACAATAGGAAAATAGTAAATCGTGTTGATGACGCGCTTGCTCTGATGGAAAAACCACTCAATCCACATACAAATCAAATTCAATCTAAGTCTGATACAAACTTTCAAATGCTGAGGTTAGGTCGCGGTTATGCACCGCTTCAGATTGAGTTGCCCCAAGATATGTTTGATCGCAATATTTTGGCAATGGGAGCAGATCTAAAAGCCCATTTTTGTTTTGCGCAAGCTGGAAATCTGGTGCAGTCGCAATATATGGGTGATCTTGAAAGTTTTGAAGTCTACAGGGAGTATCAAAAGCAACTAACACGTTATCGTGAATTATATGGGTTTAATGCTGACGCGATTGCGATTGATATGCATCCAAATTACCTGTCCTCAAAACTGGGCCGGCAGTTTGCCGAACGGGAGGGTTTAACGCTAATTGAAGTACAGCATCATCATGCTCATATTGCCGCGTGTATGCTAGAAAATAAGGTGAATTCTTTCGAACAAAAGGTTCTGGGTATTGCGCTTGATGGTTTGGGTTATGGTGATAATGGAACTTTCTGGGGAGGCGAGTTTTTCGTTGCGGATTATCAATCTTACAAACGCGTCGCACATCTTCAAGCCCATCCTATGCCGGGGGGAGCACAATGTGTTCGTGAGCCTTGGCGCAATACGATAAGTTACCTTTCCAATTTGTTTGAGAATGACGAAAGTCAGTTTGAGGAAATCGTATTTGCTTGCGATGCGTTGAAGGAAAAGCCTGTTGCGGTACTTAAAACAATTCTGAAACAGAAAATTAATTCGCCTCTGGCTTCATCCGCTGGTCGCTTATTTGATGCTGTGGCAGGCTTGTTAAATATTTGTCCTGAACGAATTGCGTACGAAGGAGAGGCGGCAATTTGTTTACAGCAGTGCGCAGAAAAGTGTTTTTATCAGGAGGTCGACAAATCTTATACTTTTTCTTACGTTCAGAATGTTCTCAGCTGGGATTGTACCTGGCGAGCAATCTTAAGGGATCTGAAACTTGGCGTGGAAGTGGAACGTATTGCAGCGCGCTTTCATCATGCTTTTATCAATGCGATTATCCATGTGGGCCAGACTTGTATTCAGGAAGCCGGTTTGAGCACCTTTGCTTTAGGCGGAGGTGTATTTCAAAACACACTGGTATATTCCCATGTTAAGTCGGGATTAGAACAAAAGGGCTATACAGTACTCATTCCGTCGAACTTACCCCTTAATGATGGTGGCATTGCTCCTGGTCAAGTTGCAATTGCTGCGGCGAAATTGCAGAGTGGCATTGTTTAAGGTCTCGAGTGAATCGTCTATGCCATTCGTGAATATTATTTTTTTGTAAAACGCTGAACATATTTTGCCAGCGTTCTTTTCTTTCTTCCAGAGGCATAGACAGTGCCTGAGACAGACGCTTGGAGACGTTTTCAATATCATAAGGATTAACAATAACTGCAGAACTTAACTCTGCGGAAGCGCCAGCCATTTTTGATAATACCAACACGCCGGGGTCTTCAGGATTTTGTGCTGCAACGTATTCTTTTGCTACCAGATTCATTCCGTCACGCAGGGGTGTAACCAGGCCAACCTTGGCCAGGTTGTACATGGCTAAAATTGTATTCCTGCGAAACCCGCGATTAATGTATCGCAAGGGCATCCAATCAAATTCTGCATAGGTACCAATAACATGGCCGACAATGCGGTCTATTTGCTTTGCAAGATCACTATAAGCTTGTACATCACCCCGAGAGGTTGGGGCAACTTGCAACAAAACAATTTTCCGGTGTATGGCTGGGTAATCTTTCAATAGTCTTTCGTAGGCTGAGAAGCGGTGGACCAGACCTTTGCTGTAGTCAAGTCGATCAACGCCCATAATCAGTTTTCTGTTGCCTAATCCATCTTCCAGACGTTTGTATTCCTGAGAGAGTTTGCCTTTTTCTACAAAACTCAAAATAGAATCTGTTTCGATTCCTATTGGATAGACGCGCGCACAAATACGGTGATTTCCATATTTGATCCAACCATCCTCTTCGAGTTCAGCATTCAAACTGTATTTAACCGCTTCACGAAAAGCGCGGACGTCTGTCTCTGTTTGAAAGCCGACGAGGTCATAAGCCAGCAAGGATTTTAGAATGGAGCGGTGTTCCGGTACTGCTCTTAATAAGTCGAGTGGAGGTAGAGGAATATGTAGGAAAAATCCCATCGGCGACTGAAGGCCTTTATTTCTTAAATGTACCGCAAAAGGAATTAGGTGATAGTCATGCACCCAAATGAGGTCGTCTTGTTTGAGATAAGGTAACAGTCGCGTAGCAAATTTTTCATTGACCCTTTCGTAGCCCTCAAAATCATTGCGCTTGTAGTTCATTAAATCGGGTCGTTGGTGAAATAAGGGCCAAAGCACACTGTTTGCAAAACCCTTGTAATAATGTCCGTACTCGGTTTGTGTTAAACCTGTTGTCACAAAATCAATATCGTCTTGAGTTTCAAGCGAAGTGAGATCTTGTTGCGTCTTTTCGAATTTACCATTCCATCCGAACCACAAACCACCGGATTCTTCCATGGCGGCAAATATGCCCACCGCGAGGCCACCGACATTGCCCTTTGTACTTGCATCCAGACTGGCAACGCGATTTGATACGATTACCAGGCGACTCATAATTCTTGCTCCCAACGCTTACTTAATACACGTGCACTATTAATGATGCCAACCATGCTATAGGTTTGTGGAAAATTACCCCAGAGTTCACCGGTTTCGGGATTCAAATCTTCTGAAAGTAAACCCAATTTGTTCCTGCGACTTAAGAGATCTTCGAACAAAGCTCTCGCTTCATTATGTCTGCCAGCTGCGACGAGGGCATCGATGTACCAAAAGGAGCAAATGGTAAAAGCATTTTCCGGCTGGCCGAAATCATCTTCAACAATGTAGCGAAATAGATATTTGCTTCCCTTGGGTTTGAGCTTTCTTTCAATTTGCTCCAGAGTGCCGATAAATTTTGGATCGGTACCGCTAACGAAACCTAATTCACAAGCTAAAAGTAAACTTGCATCCATAGTGTCTCCATTCCAGGTGGCGGTATAACTGTTTAACGCTTTATTGAACCCATATTGATTGATGGCTTTTTTAATATTGCTCGCTTGTTCTTGCCAAAATTTGGAACGATCTACTAAGCCGAGTTTATCGGCGATTTTACCTAAGCGGTCAGCGGCCGCCCAACACATAATACTCGAGAAGGTATGAACGTATTTGGATCCTCTGAGTTCCCATAAGCCTGCGTCAGGTTGATCGTAATTATTTACCGCAAGCTCACCGATTTTTTCTAATTGACGAAAAAGCCCCTGATCACCAGGCCTACGAATACGTTCATCAAAAAACATTTGGGTTGCAGACAGTACAATCGCGCCATAAACATCATGTTGAATCTGTTCCGCGGCTTGATTACCGAAACGAACCGGACCCATCCCACGATAACCCTCAAATTTTTCACTTATTCTTTCAGGCATGTTGACCGTGCCGTTGATGCAAAATACAGGTTGCAAATGCTCGTTAGCGTCCATGGACACGACAAGGTTAACCAGGTATTGAAGATACTGTTCCATGGTTCGTGTAACGCCGAGCCTATTCAAAGCATGAATCGTAAAATAGCTATCACGCAACCAACAAAATCGATAGTCCCAGTTTCGCTGTGTGTCTTCCGCTTCAGGAATCGAAGTGGTCATAGCGGCAATTATCGCCCCGGTGTCCTCATAGGCGCTGAGTTTGAGCGTGATTGCCGCGCGAATAACGGCGTCCTGCCATTCAAAGGGGATGGCTAAATAACGAGACCACTCTAGCCAGTAGTCTTGGGTCTCTGCCAAAAAGCGATTACATAATTGTTCAATGGGTTCTTCCACAGACTCATCAGCGCTGAGGATTAAATGACGTGTGCCGTCGAGAATAAACGGTGTTTCATCCATTATCGCGGTAACAGAAATATCTGTTGTTAAACGCAGCGAGATTTCATCGCCTCTGTAGCTAATGTGATTGCTACCCTGTGTGCGTTTTAACTGTTTGGAGCAATCTTGCTCTGATGGCCTAATACGAATTTTAATTTTTGGCGAGTTAATGGGAATTAACTTTCTGAAAATACTCATTGGTCGGTGAGTTCGACCAAATTGATTAAAGCGGGGAATAAAATCGATAAGCTCAAGACCGTTGTTGTGTTTGTCGTAAAGTAGCGTGTGAAGAATTGCAGTATTTTTATCGTAATATTGTTCGCTGCGTTCGTAATCAAACAGGTCTATTGCGTAAGTTCCTAACATCGCTTCCTTGCTAGCCGTTTTTAAAAGGGAGCCGAATATCGGTTCACCGTCAAAACGAGGCATACAACACCAGACAATCTCTGCGTGCTCATCCACCAAAGCACCAATGGTACAGTTCCCTATTAAGGCCAGTTCAAGATTGCGTTGTTTCATTGACTGCTCCATCTAGTGTCTGAGTAAGAAATTCTATTAGCTTGGCAGGTGAGGAAAGTCGGTGGTGGGCTAAGGTTGATCCTTCACCGATTTTTACACTAACGCCATTATTATTGTTTACCCAGGAAAACCCGGCCTCATCAGTAAGGTCGTCGCCAAAATACCAGGCTTGTCGATTTTTCCAGGGTGACATGTTCATAAAACGATCGACAGCCTTACTCTTATTGATTGCTGCGGGCTTAACTTCTTTTACGCACTTGCCATTTTGGATCTTCAAATTGCTATAGCTGGAAATTTTTTCAAGTAAATATTTCGTTAAATTCTCTTCCAGTCCCATTTGATTACGATAGTGAATTGCAAAAGAGTAGCCTTTATTTTCAAAAATAAGCTGATGTTCCTGTGCATAACGTGCTACATCCTGGGTCAGGGAATCCGGCACCAGAAGTGATGAATCTGCTTCAAAATGTGTTGTATTGTTAACGCGCCAGGTTGCCCCGTGACTGCCGCTGGCAGGAAATTCAGGCAGCTCCAGCAAACTATCGAGGGACTTAAGCTCTCGCCCTGTGATGATTGCACAAGCGCCTGAAGTTGCGCCGAACAATTTTGATAAAACAATTTTAATATAGGGATCAACATCAACGGCATCCGGTGTAGGTGCTAAATCTACAAGCGTGCCATCAAAATCAAAAAAGAGTGCGACTTTCGATAAAGACTCAATATCGGGGGGCATGAACTATTTATAGTCAGGACTTCGCGGTCAACTATATCACAAGCCCGGAACTGCGTAAAAAGTTGAACAAAATACAGAATACTTGTTTTGTCTCAAACTTGTTATTTGGCGTTTCCTTTATTCTGGATCCAACAATTTGGGAGTCTTGTCTATGAGTTTCCAAACAGGGGATCTAACGCCATCGCCCGATCTACAACACGAACATGCTACCGGGCCCACACGTTTAAAGCGGCCTGAATATCTAAATCAGATACCACCTTGCAATCACGCCTGTCCTACAGGTGAAGATATTCAGGATTGGTTAGCTTTTGCCCAAGCGGGACGGTTTCACGACGCCTGGTTATCGCTTGTCAAAAATAATCCCTTTCCTGCCATTAGTGGGCGCATTTGCTATCACAGCTGTGAGACCAGTTGTAATCGCGCTCAATTGGATTCGGCGGTGAGTATTCATGCGGTAGAGCGATTTTTGGGTGACTTGGCACTGGAAAAAAGATGGGATTTTTTACGTCCGGTCAATTCCAGCGGCAAGCGAGTATTAATTGTCGGTGCAGGTCCCTGTGGTCTCGCAGCGGCTTACCACCTTACGCGACTCGGGCATTCTGTGAAGTTAGTAGAGGCGAATCATGCGCTTGGCGGGATGATGCGTTTTGGTATTCCGGCTTATCGTTTACCGCGCGAAGTTTTGGATGCTGAGCTTGAACGTTTGGAGTTGATGGGAATTGAAATTCACTTAGGAAGAAATATTGAGGACCTTGAAGCTGACATTCAAGCTGGAAAATTCGATGCAAGCCTGCTTGCACTTGGCGCGAAATTAAGTCGCCGCATAGATATTCCAGGCGCGGATACCGCAAAAATTTTGGATGCCCTAGGCTATTTAAATAAAGTCTCTTCAGGTGAAGAGATTCGCATGGGTCGTCGCGTGGCAATTTACGGTGGTGGTAATACCGCCATGGATGCCGCCCGCACAGCAAGGCGTTTGGGCGCTGAGCAAACGATGGTCATCTATCGCAATGATAGGGAGCATATGGCTGCACATGAATTCGAAGCAGAAGAGGCTTTAAACGAAGATGTAAAAATACACTGGTTAAGGCGTATTAAACAATTAAACGGTAAAAAAATTACGGTTGAAGTCATGCGTATAAATCAGGACGGTGAATTAGAACCCACAGGGGAAATAGAAGTACTAAAAGCAGACACCCTGATCATGGCTGTAGGTCAAAATGTCGATTCCAGGTTTCTTAAAAAAATAGACGATATAAAAGTCAACGAGGATGGAAGTATTGAAGTCGATCACAATTTAATGACGGGTCGAGCAGGAATTTTTGCAGGCGGCGATATGATAGACGGAGAACGTACAGCAACGCATGCATTTGGTTACGGAAAACGCGCTGCGAAATGTATTGACAGTTGGTTAAACGGTGAAAGTTATTCGGAAACCCATCCCTTTAAAACAAAACAAGCAATTGAATTCTCGAAACTACACTTGTTTTATAGAACCGATGCTCCGGCTAAACAGCAAGTTAAAGAGGAGCCGGAATATAGAGTGAAAGGTTTTGGTGAGGTCGTGCGCGGTCTGGATAAGAGTGAAGTCTTATTTGAGGCGAAACGCTGTTTTTCATGTGGTAATTGTTTTGAATGTGATGGTTGCCTTGCGGCGTGTCCGCAAAAAGCTATAGAAAAGCAGGGTAGTCACTTGGGTTACTTGATTAATTATGACCTTTGCACAGGGTGCGGAGTTTGCGTTGAGCAATGTCCTTGTCACGCGATGGAGTTGGTCGATGAGCACAAATAAAAGTCACGCAATGGATGGAAATGAAGCGGTTGCTTCTGTGGCATTTCGATTGAATGAGGTGTGCTGTATATACCCAATTACACCTTCATCGCCTATGGGTGAATATGCGGATCAGTGGTCTTGTTCAGAGAAAAAAAATATTTGGGGAAATATTCCTACGGTTTATGAAATGCAAAGTGAAGGTGGGGCAGCAGGTGCATTACATGGAGCGCTTCAAACCGGATCACTCACGACAACTTTTACGGCGTCTCAAGGTCTGTTATTGATGATTCCCAACATGTATAAGATTGCTGGTGAATTGACTTCAGCAGTCATGCATGTTGCTGCACGTAGTTTGGCCGCGCAAGGGCTTTCAATTTTTGGTGATCATTCGGATGTGATGGCGGTACGCAGCACAGGATTTGCCATGCTGTGTTCAAACACACCACAACAGGCCCACGATATGGCGGCAATTGCCCAGGCCGCGAGCCTGGAAAGTCGGCTACCTATTCTGCATTTTTTTGATGGCTTTCGAACATCTCACGAAATCAACACGGTTGAAGTTCTTGAGGATGACGATCTTCGGTTCTTGATCGACGATGACAAACTTATTGCGCACCGTGAACGTGCGCTTTCTCCCGATCGACCCTGTATGCGAGGCACAGCGCAAAATCCAGACATTTATTTTCAAGGTAGAGAAAGTGTCAATCCGTTTTACAGTGAAATGCCAGCTATTGTTCAAAAGACGATGGATAAATTTGCAGCGCGCACGGGTCGCGCTTATAAATTATTTCAATATTTTGGTCATGAAGAAGCAGAGAATGTTCTTGTTTTAATGGGCTCTGCTTGTGAGACGGTGTGTGAAACGGTGAATGAGTTGTTGGCAGAGGGGAGAAAGTGCGGTGTCTTACAAGTTCACTTGTTTCGTCCTTTTTCAATTCAACATTTCATTGAAGCTTTACCTGCTAAAGTAAAAAATATCGCTGTTTTGGATCGTACCAAAGAGCCAGGTTCGAGCGGCGAACCTTTATATCTAGATGTTGTGAATGCTTTTTTTGAGTCGCAAGAGCGAAAAAACGAATCACTTCCCAAAGTGATTGGTGGCCGCTATGGATTGTCATCCAAGGAGTTTACGCCGGCGATGGTTAAAGCCGTCTTTGATGAGTTGGAAAAGAGTAAACCAAAAAATCATTTCACAGTAGGAATTAATGATGATCTAAGTGGAAGCAGTCTGGAGTATGACATTCATTTTAACATCGAAGATCCGGAAACATTTAATGCTTTATTTTATGGTTTAGGATCAGATGGTACTGTGGGAGCCAATAAAAACAGTATTAAGATACTTGGCGAGGAATCGGGCTTATTTACTCAGGCCTATTTTGTATATGATTCAAAGAAATCCGGTTCACAGACAATTTCACATCTACGTTTCGGCAAGCGGCCTATACGTTCAACTTATTTAATCCAGCGCGCCCAATTTGTTGCCTGTCATCATTTTGAATTCATCAAAAAGCAGGATGTATTGAAGCATGCAGCTGAAGGAGCTGTATTTCTGCTAAATGCCCCTTATTCCGAAGATGCGGTTTGGCAGCAACTTCCCAGCAGTATGCAAAAAGCGATAGCAAGTAAAAAAATTCAGTTTTATGTGATTGATGCTACGCGTGTTGCGAAGGAGGTGGGCTTGGGTTCAAGAACCAATACCATTATGCAAACCTGTTTTTTTGTTATCTCTGGTATTTTAGAGAAAGATAAGGCGATTGCGAAAATAAGAAAATCGATTGAGGAAACCTATAGTAAAAAAGGTGAAAAAATTGTTGATATGAATTTCAAAGCGGTAGATGCGGCTTTGAAAAATTTACGATGTGTTGATTATCTTAAGCAAGCTGAAAGCGCACCCATTTCCCTTGTGGAGTTAATTGATCCAGTACCTGAATCTGCACCAGAATTTGTTCGAAAGGTCACGGGGCGCATGATGGCGGGCGAAGGAGACTTAATTCCAGTGAGTGAAGTTCCAGCGGATGGTACCTACCCAACCGCCACTTCAAAATGGGAGAAACGTAATATTGCAAGCCAGGTCCCTGAGTGGGACCCACTTACTTGTGTGCAGTGTGGGAATTGCAGTTTCGTTTGCCCCCACAGCGTCATTCGTACACGCTTTTACAATGAGGCTTATTTGGAACAGGCGCCTGCGGGCTTTAAATCGGCAGCGATTGACGCACGTGGTTATCCAGAAGTTAAATACAGTTTGCAAGTCTACACAGAAGATTGCACCGGTTGTGGGTTGTGTGTAGAAGTTTGCCCGGTTTCGCACCCTGACAAACCTGAGCAAAAAGCCATTAACCTGGTGGATAATCTAGCCAGTGAAACAAACAAGTCGTGCATAACTTTTTTTGAGTCCTTGCCTTTGCCAGCACGTAAGGATATCAACTATTCCACAGTGAAAGGTGTGCAATTTCTTGATCCTCTTTTTGAATTTCCAGGTGCTTGCGCGGGCTGCGGAGAAACGCCGTATCTAAAGCTGGCTTCTCAATTATTTGGTGACCGTATGTTAGTCGCGAACGCGACGGGTTGCTCTTCAATATACGGTGGCAATTTACCTACTACACCCTGGACAAAAAATGCAGATGGCAGGGGGCCGGCCTGGAGTAATTCACTCTTTGAGGACAACGCCGAATTTGGTTTGGGTTTTCGTTTAAGTGTGGACGCGCAAACACGAATGGCGACGCAGCATTTAAGTTCAATGAAAGCCGAACTCTGCCAGGTAGAACCACGTATTAATGAGGATTTTCTGTATCGTTTGATTTCAGCTGAGCAAGTGACGGAATCGCAAATTCAAGCTCAACGTGAACGTGTTGCACTTTTAAAATCAGTGCTTGCCAATATTCAGAGTGATATTGCCAGGCAACTCTTATCTTTGGCAGATTGTTTTGTTCGCAAAAGTGTTTGGATAGTCGGTGGTGATGGCTGGGCTTATGATATTGGTTCATCCGGCCTGGATCACGTGCTCGCAAGCGGTCGAGATGTGAATATTCTGGTGATGGATACGGAGGTGTATTCCAACACCGGCGGTCAGATGTCCAAGGCAACACCGCTTGGAGCTGTTGCTAAATTTGCATCAATGGGCAAACAAGTGAGCAAGAAAGATCTGGCTCTGCAAGCGATTGCCTATGGCAACGTTTATGTTGCACGTGTTGCAATCGGTGCGAATCCTCAGCAGACCTTATTGGCAATGAGAGAGGCGGAGGCTTATTCTGGCACCTCAATCATTCTTGCGTACAGCCATTGTATTGCTCACGGAATTGATATGAGAAAAGGTCTGGAACAGCAAAGACTGGCGGTGGAAAGTGGGTATTGGCCGCTGCTGCGCTTTAATCCTGCCGTGCGCACCCACGATGGCTTTAATAATACCAATCCCTTCATTCTGGATTCGCGCCGACCCTCAATACCCTTCCGAGACTATGCATACAATGAGTTGCGATACAGCATGTTGCAGCATTCCCATCCCGAAAAAGCCAAGGAATTATTGCAGTTAGCGGAGCGTAACGTGCTCAGTCACTGGGCAGTTTATGAGGAAATGGCGACACGTAATCCACATGATTTTATTCAAGCGGCGTCAATTTGTTCCATCGGCGAGCATGAGCGTGAAAGTTATCTGGAAAACATGCATGAGAACTGATTTAGGACAATAAGCAATAAGCGCCAGACCTTAAACTTGAATCAGAAATCTATGTTTGAATCGGAGGTGAGGTCAGTGGCTAAAGCCAAATGTGTTTTGTGGTTTACGGAACTCAAAATTGAAGATGTGCCTTTGGTGGGTGGCAAAAATGCCAGCTTGGGTGAGATAACGCAATCTCTCCAGCAAAAAGGTATCCCGGTTCCTCCCGGTTTTGCTATTACGGCAAAGGTTTATCGAGACTTTATCGAGCAAAACAAGCTAGAAGAGGCAATTGCTTTGCAGCTTAAGAAGCTGTCCGGCGGTGAGCAAACGCTGGCGGAAACCGGGTCAGCTATTCGGCGTTTAATTCGAAGCGGCAGTTTCAACGAAATACAAATTGCAGAAATCAAAGAAGCCTACCAGCAATTGTGTCGGGAAACTGGCAAAGAAAACTGTGATGTTGCGGTGAGAAGCTCCGCCACAGCGGAAGATTTACCGGAAGCCAGTTTTGCAGGTCAGCAAGAAAGTTATCTGAATATTTGTGGTCTGGAAAATTTGTTGGAAGCGGCGCGACTTTGCATGGCTTCGCTTTATACCAACCGCGCCATAGCCTATCGCGAGGAGCGTGGCTTTGCACATGAACAGGTTGCGCTTTCAGTCGGTGTGCAGCAAATGGTACGTTCAGATATTGGCAGTGCAGGCGTTATGTTTACCCTGGATACTGAAAGTGGTTTCAGGGATGCAATATTAATTAACGGATCCTGGGGCTTGGGTGAATCGGTGGTAAAAGGCAGTGTTAACCCGGACAAATTTATGGTCTTTAAACCGCTGCTTAAAAAAGCGGGTTGTGCTCCGATAATTGAGAGAACTTTAGGTTCAAAATTGGAAAAAATGGTTTATGCCAATAGCATAGATCACAAACATTCTGATGAAGCGACTATCGTTGTCCAAACTAAGAAAAAAGAACGGCAAAGTTTTGTTCTTTCTGACGAAGAAGTGTTGCAAGTAGCGCGTTGGGGTGTGGCAATTGAAGAACATTACGGTCGACCTATGGATATCGAATGGGCAAAGGACGGAGAAACAGGTCGGATATATATTGTTCAAGCTCGTCCGGAGACCATTGAATCACAAAAAGATCACGCAGTATTCTTAAGCTATGAATTAAAAGAAACATCTAAATTGCTTTTGCAGGGCTCCAGTGTGGGCAGTGCGATTTCGAATGGAAAAATTTGCCGCCTGGATAATCCGCAAGACAGTGAGGATTTTCCTGAAGGAGCGATTTTAGTGACTGACCGGACTGATCCCGATTGGGTGCCGGTTATGCGTAAAGCGGCGGGTATTATTACGAATAGCGGTGGGGCCACCAGTCACGCGGCTATCGTGAGTCGTGAATTAAAAGTGCCAGCCATCGTTGGAACTGGAAACGGAACAGAAGTTTTAACAGAAGGCATGCAAGTGACAATGGATTGTGCTCAGGGCTCGGTTGCGAATATTTACGAAGGCTGTTTGAAATATGAAACACGCGAAATTCATGTAGACCAAGTCGAGGATACTCGTACCGGGATGATGATCAATGTCGCTATGCCAGACGGTGCAATTCACTGGTGGCAATTGCCAACTGCGGGTATTGGTTTGGCACGTATTGAATTTATAATTTCTAGCCAAATTCGTATTCACCCCATGGCATTACTGCATCCAGAAAAAATAAAAAGCAAAAAAGTGTTAGCGAAAATTAATGAACTCACCGAAGGTTATGAAGATAAATCTGAAGTTTTTGTTGATCAATTGGCTATAGGCATAGCGAAAATTGCCGCTTCATGTTATCCCAAACCTGCGATTGTGCGATTGTCTGATCTGAAATCCAATGAGTATCGTGGCTTGCTGGGAGGCGAGTATTTTGAGTTGGACGAAGATAACCCGATGCTTGGTTTACGCGGTGCTTCGCGTTACTACCATGAAAATTACCGTGAAGCATTTCAACTCGAATGTAAAGCGGTTAAACGTGCTCGAGAGGAACTGGGATTTGACAATGTTATTGTTATGATTCCTTTTTGTCGCACGCCGAAAGAAGCGGATCGTGTATTGGAAGAAATGGAAAAAGTCGGATTGAAACGTCACAAAAATGGCTTACAGGTTTACGTCATGTGTGAAATTCCTTCCAATGTCATTTTGGCAGAACAGTTTTCTGAACGTTTTGATGGTTTTTCAATTGGTAGTAACGACTTAACTCAGCTGGTTTTGGGAATCGATCGAGATTCCAATGAATTGCGTTACTTGTTTGATGCGCGTGATGAAGCCGTAAAACGGATGGTGTCCCAAGTGATTTCGGTCGCACATAAGTATGGACGCAAGGTGGGGATTTGCGGTCAGGCACCCTCTGATCATCCAGAGTTTGCTGAATTTCTGGTTGAATGTGGCATAGACACCATTTCATTGAATCCAGACTCCTTTGTGCAAGGCAGTAAACATATCGCGCTGGCCGAAAAAAAATATCAAGAGCTCAATAATGTCCACCGCCAGGAAGCTTAAATTGCATTTGGGGGAACGCGAATTGCAGATGCAGGCCAAGCTTGTAAAGAATTTGCAGTCTCCCATATGTTTTCCACACAAAGTAGAAAAAATCGAAGTTATTGAAACCCATATTTCATGGGTGATTCTTACAGGGAAATATGCGTATAAAATCAAAAAATCGCTCGATTTGGGATTTCTGAACTTTTCCAATCTGGATTTGCGTCGTTATTTTTGTGAAGAAGAGCTAAGGTTGAATAAGCGTTTTTCTCCTGCTTTATACCTGGATGTAATACCCATAACAGGAGACTTTGAAGCACCTGAGATAAATGGAAATGGCGAGATACTTGAGTATGCTGTACTCATGGGAGAATTTCCCAGAGCTATGTTATTTTCACATTTATTGAAGCGAGGCGAGCTGGATCGAGATTTGATTAAGAAAGCGGCCGTCAATTTGTCTGCATTTCATGAACGTGCTGAAGCCTGTCAAGTGAGCGAAGAAACTTACATGCAGGCACTTGAAGATTCCGTCAGAGAAAATTTTAAACAAATTCGGGGTTTAGGTGTATTTTCTCAAGAAGAAGATGCTCAGCTTAGCCATCTGGAGAATTGGACGGAAAATCAACTGAAGTCACTAAATGCTTTTTTCAGGCAGCGTTACCAGAATGCGAAGGTGAGGGAATGTCACGGTGATTTACACTTGGAAAACATTACCCTTATTGATCAGCAGCCTGTATTTTTTGACTGTATTGAATTTAGTTCTGCTTTGAGAAATATCGATGTGTTTTCCGAGCTGGCTTTTCTTATTATGGATCTTGAATATTTCGGGAAAACAGCACTTTCTAATAATTTGCTGAATCACTATTTGAATTTCAGTGGGGATTTTTCCGGTTTGAAATGTCTGCGCTTCTTTAAGGTCTATCGTGCTATGGTAAGGGCAAAGGTAAACCGTATTCGTCAGGAACAGGAAGATCTCTCAGAAGCAACAAAGCTGAAGCTGTATTCACAATTTGTTACCTACCTGCAATTGGCCAATAGATTTACAAGTGGGGAAAATCCCAGTTTAAGTATCACTTGCGGTTTCTCCGGATCGGGAAAATCGAGCCATTGCAAAAAACTGTCTGAGGGGACGGGGGCTTTACATATTAGATCAGATGTGGAGCGCAAGCGCTTATTTGGACTTAAACCTAATCAAAGTAGCGGCTCTGCAATTAATAAAGGAATTTACACTGAAAAAGCCAATCAACATACCTATGCCGAACTACTTTCTCTGGCTCGCTTTGTTTTAGAGGCAGGGTATCCGCTTATTGTTGATGCGACATTTCTTGAAAGAAAGAACAGGTTAGCATTCTTGAATCTCGCCAGAGAATATGCGATTAATTTTCAAATTCTATATTGTCAAGCGAGCCCAGCCGAAATTGAAAGGCGCTTAATGCAACGTAAAAAACGGTCACAAAGTCAAAATAAGGTTCAATCAACCTCGGAAGCTGATATCGATGTATATCAGCATCAACTTGAAAAATTTGAAGCGTTTAGCGAAGAAGAGCTGTGTTTTGTTACTGAAGTAGGGACGGGGGATACAGTCACTTAGAATGGGGGAAGTATTTTATTTAGATAATTTGGATTGTTTAGTTCAATGTGTGCTTGAACAGGGCTATGAGTTGTATGGTCCACGCGTCAATAACGAAACGCTTGTGTTCGGGCCAATCCAGGATGCCGCTGCCTTGCCAAAAGGCTATAGCGATGAACAGGAAGGTGGTCACTATCGCTTGATCAATAATGGCGACGACAGTTATTTTAATTACGTAGTTGGGCAAGACACTTGGAAGCGCTTTTTATTCAGAAATGAAGAGTTGATATTTACATCACGGGTCGAAGAAGGGCAAGTCATCTTTAAGAGCGCCGTCGCACCTGTCACTAAGAAGGCATTTTTAGGAATTCGTTCTTGCGAACTTGAAGCAATTCATATTCAAGATAAGGTGTTTATTGACGGTGATTTCAAGGATATACGTTACGCGAATCACCGTGAAGACTTATTGCTTATCGCAGTAAATTGCACCCGTTCTGCAGCAACCTGTTTTTGTGCATCGCTGGATACGGGTCCGCGAGTGAAAAATGGATTTGATTTAGTGATTACAGAAGTCACTGAAACCCCTATGAAATATATTCTGGAAGTGGGCAGTGAACGCGGACAACAACTCATTTCAGGTTTGGGTCTTAAATCTGCAGGAAAGGAATTAGTGAATCAAGCCGCTGACCAAATCAGTCAGGCAGCACAGTCTCAAACACGTCGTTTAGACAAGAATAAAATCAAAGACCTGTGTTATTCCAATATGGGTAACGATAGTTTCTGGCAAGATATTTCGGATCGTTGTTTGAATTGTGCCAATTGCACTCAAGTGTGTCCAACGTGTTTTTGTTCAACAGTTGAAGATCAGACAAGCTTAAGTGGAGTAGAAGCAAAACAAGTTCGATATTGGGATAGTTGCTTTAATTTGGAACATTCACATCTTGCGGGCGGAAGTGTAAGAGTTTCGCGAAGCTCTCGATATAGACAATGGTTTACACATAAACTTGCTACATGGCAGGATCAATTTGATACTTTGGGTTGCACAGGTTGTGGACGGTGTATTACATGGTGTCCCGTTGGAATTGATATTACTGAAGAAGCAAGAAGGCTGGATGAGATAGATTCATGAGTGACAAAGACATTCAAAACGCTTTGGCTGCACATCCATTTTTGTTAGGTTTAGACCAGAAGTACTTGCTGCGAATCGCAAGTGTGTGTGAGCGGCGACTTTACAAAAAAGATGACTACCTAATGCGATTTAACCAAGCGGCCAACTATTTTTACTTGCTGGAACAAGGAACGGTCGAATTAATCAATCACGTGGCTGGACATTTTGATGATCCTTTGGAAACAATAAGCGGAAATAACGTACTGGGCTGGTCGTGGTTACTCGAACCCTATCGCTGGCATTTCGATGTGAAAGCAAAAACAAATTTGTCTGGTTTGCTTGTTCACACTGAAATCTTTAAAGCTGAGATGCAGACAGATCCAGGCTTTGGGGCTGAAATGTATAAGAGATTTATTAAAGTGATCGTTGAACGCCTGCAAGCTGCGCGATTACAAGCGATGGATATTTATGCGCCTCCACCAGGGGTGTTGTTGTGAACCAACAAGATTTGATGCTGCCCAGAACGTTTCGTATTTCTCAAGTAGACTGGGAAACCGGAGCAGGCGATATTTACAGCTGGCAATTAAAAGCAACGAATGGTGATGCATTTCATTTTTCACCCGGACAATTCAATATGTTGTATATGCATGGCCAGGGTGAAGTGCCAATTTCTATCTCTTCCGATAGTGAAGACGGTAGGCTTATTCACACAACACGTGCAGTTGGCTCTGTAACAAAAGGTATGCACCGCTTGAAAGAGGGGGACATTGTAGGTTTGAGAGGTCCGTTCGGGTCCAGTTGGCCTATCGAAGAAGCCAAATCCAAAGACCTTGTTATTCTTTGTGGAGGTATGGGTTTACCACCATTACGACCAGTAATTTATTACGCGCTAAAGCATCGACAGGATTTTAAGCGAGTGTATTTATTGTATGGAGCACGCACACCTCTCGACATTGTGTACAAAGCCGAACTTGAATCCTGGCATCAAGAACATGATATCGAAGTGCTGGTTACCGTTGATAAGCAGAAAGGACATTGGGATGGACATGTTGGCGTTGTGCCTCAATTGCTTTCACAGGTGCAGGTTGATACAAAACACTGTTTAGCAATGATGTGTGGCCCAGAAATTATGATGCATTATGCTCACATTGCCCTAAAGAAGATGGGCTTGTCAGACGAGAAAATATATTTATCTATGGAGCGCAATATGAAGTGCGCACTTGGACATTGCGGTCATTGTCAATGGGGGCACCATTTTATTTGTAAGGATGGACCGGTATTTAGATTTGATAAAATATCGAATTATTTAAAGATAGCGGAGTTGTAACATGGGCAATCCACGAATCGCTGTTTGGAAATTTTCGAGTTGTGATGGTTGTCAGTTGAGCTTGTTGGACTGCGAGGACGAATTGCTGACGCTAAGCGAACATATTGAATTGGCTTATTTTCCTGAAGCGAGTTCAAATTATGGGAAAGGGCCTTTCGACATTTCCTTTGTTGAAGGTTCGATTACAACCGCACATGATGTAAAAAGAATTCGGGATGTTCGCCGCATATCTAACAAACTAATAACAATCGGCGCGTGCGCTACTGCAGGAGGTATTCAAGCGCTACGAAACTTTAAAGATGTGAATGAATTTATCAATATTGTTTACGCCAATCCAGAATTTATCGATACCCTGGAAACTTCGACCCCTATTGCCGATCACGTTGAAGTGGATTTTGAATTGCGTGGTTGTCCCATCAATAAATATCAATTGCTTGAAGTTATTAATGCGATGCTTAACCAGAGAGCACCTAATATACCGACCTACAGCGTTTGTGAAGAGTGCAAAAGAAAAAATAATGTGTGTGTCATGGTGTCAAAGGGCACTTGGTGTTTGGGTCCCGTTACTCAGGCAGGTTGTGGAGCGATTTGTCCTTCTTATCAGCGCGGTTGCTACGGTTGTTTTGGTCCAGCTGAAAAAGTAAATACCGCAGCGCTGGGCGAACAACTTATTGACCTGGGTGCACAGAACAAAGAAGTGGCACGGCTTTTTAGCACCTTCAATGCCGCAGCCGTAGAGTTTTCCTCTGCGAGGAAAGATTATGAAAAGTAGAATTATCAATGTCGATTATCTTGCCCGTGTAGAGGGAGAGGGTGCCTTATATGTAAAAATCGATGGTGATAAAGTAGAAAATGTTGAGCTAAGAATCTTTGAACCGCCGAGATTTTTTGAAGCTTTCCTGCGTGAGAGAGATTTTAGGGAAGTTCCAGATATTACCGCACGAATATGTGGTATTTGTCCTATTGCCTACATGAACGGTGCGGCACACGCAATGGAAATGGCTTGTGGAGTAGATTGGCCCGGTGGTGCGATCCGTGATTTGCGTAGATTAATATACATGGGTGAGTGGATAGAAAGTCACGTTTTGCATATTTATATGCTACATGCTCCCGATTTTTTAGGCTATCACGACGCGATTGCGATGGCTAAAGATCATAAGCCACTGGTTGAAAAAGCACTACGATTAAAACGTCTCGGCAACAATTTGATGCGCGTTATCGGTGGACGAGAGATCCATCCCGTCAATTTGAAAGTAGGGGGATTTTATTCCTGCCCCGACAAGAATAAATTGCTTGAATTTGAAAGTGAATTGAAGTGGGCCTGGGAGGCGGCAGTAGATACAATAAATTTTACTGCTTCTCTTGATTTTCCTGACTTTGAGCAAGATTATGAGTTTGTCTCTCTTCGTCATCCAGAAGAGTACCCATTTAATGAAGGTAGGTTGGTTTCTAGTAAAGGTTTGGATGTGAATGTAGTAGAGGGCTATGATGATTATTTGCGAGAACAACACGTTGCGCATTCTACGGCTTTACAAACAAGAACAAAGGACGGCAATCACGTCTTTCTTGGGCCTTTAGCCAGACTTGCGAATAATTTTGATAAATTGGCGCCGCGTACTCGCGAGGCGGCGCTTAAAGCCGGCTGGAGTAATCCAACTTACAATCCCTTTAAAAATATTGTCGCACGTGCAATAGAAGTGGCGCATTGCTGTGAAGAAGCATTAGAGCTTATCCGAAGATATGAAAAACCTGAGTACGATTCAATTGAAGTGAAAGCCAGGGCAGGAACGGGTTACGCAGCAACAGAAGCTCCGCGTGGAATTTGCTATCACCGTTACAGTATCGATGAGCAAGGTTTGGTAACAGATGCAAAAATTGTGGCGCCAACCTCTGTGAATCAAGCAACAATGGAAAATGATTTATTACATTTTATTCCGCCTCGTTTAGATTTGGATGAAGATCAACTTAGACATCAATGTGAGCAGGCAATCCGAAATTACGATCCTTGCATTTCCTGTTCGGCGCATTTTCTCAAGCTGTATGTGGATAGGGTGTAATGAAAACCTTATTTATTGGAATTGGAAACAGTTTGCGAAAAGATGATGGCGTAGGCATAACAATTCTTCGTGAACTTCAAAATAAATTAGTAAATTTGGAAGAAGATCAGAACAACGATGAATACAGCTTTAGCGTTCATCACGGCGAAGGTGCTCAATTGATGCACTTGTGGGAAGACTTTGAGCGTGTGGTTATTTTTGATGCGGTCAGGAAAGCGAATACACCCGGGAAAATATATGAACTTGATGCAAGGCGAGCCACTATCCCAAGCGATTTTTTTCGTTACTCGAGCCACGCCTTTAGCGTAGCCGAGGCAATTGAATTGGCGCGAGCCATGGATCAACTACCGGATGAATTACTAATTTACGCGGTTGAAGGCGCTGACTTCGGATTCGGAGAAGGATTAAGTTCAAAAATTCAGGCTTCAGTTGATTTGTTATTAGAAAAACTTTGGCAAACCTTTAAGTTAGATGAGGTAGCGAATTAATGCCCCAACAATTAGCACGTTATTCAAAAATTCTGGAGATTGTTGGCGACATACTTAAAGTGCGCATTGTTAATAATCTTAGCGACAAAGTACAAATTGCCTTGGGTGATTTAGCCCGGATAGAAGACGAACGAGGTTTTAATTCTTTAGCACGAGTCATTAAATTAAATGGAGACAATGCAAGCTTGCAAGTTTTTTCCGGTACTACGGGGGTATCGACACGTGCAACGGTGAGTTTTCTCGGAGGTCCTTTTAAGGTTACCAGTTCTGACAATATACTAGGTCGGGTTTTTAGCGGTAATGGCGCACCTTTGGATAATGGGCCTGATCTGAGCCAAGATGCAAAAATCGATATTGACGGACCTTCTGTTAACCCGATGCGACGCCAGCTAGCATCAAAAATGGTTCGAACCAATATTCCTATGATTGATGTATTCAATTGTTTGGTCGAAAGTCAGAAAATACCGATTTTTTCTGTAGCGGGTGAACCCTATAACAAACTGCTGGCCCGCATTGGTATTCAAGCTGATGCAGATATTGTTGTTTTCGGAGGCTTGGGTCTGATTTTTGACGACTTCCATATGTTTAGAAAACAGTTTGAAGATGCCGGTGTTTTTTCAAGAACCGTAATGTTTGTTAATCAGGCATCTGATCCCGTTGTAGAACGTCTGTTAGTGCCGGACATGTGTTTGGCCGTTGCAGAAAGGTTTGCAGTGGAGGAAGGTAAACGAGTATTAGTATTAATGACAGACATGACTACCTATGCGGATGCAATGAAGGAAGTGGGGATCGCGATGGAAAACGTACCGTCAAATCGCGGATACATGGGTGATTTGTATTCCCAGCTGGCACGACGCTATGAGAAGGCGGCGGATTACAAAAAAGGAGGGTCGGTAACCATACTAACCGTGACCACCATGCCGGGTGATGATGTCACTCACCCTGTTCCTGATAACACCGGATACATTACAGAAGGTCAGTTTTATTTGCATGATGGCGTCTTGGATCCTTTTGGTTCGCTGTCACGCTTAAAGCAGCATGTAATTGGCAAGCTTACTCGTGAAGATCACAGTCAAATAATGAATACCATGATTCGTTTTTATGCTGCGGCAAGAGACGCGGAACAGAAGCAGGCAATGGCTTTTGATTTAAGT
>JBNKVX010000028.1:29177-38019 GCA_050299435.1 Cellvibrionaceae bacterium
GTCAATATTGGGCTCGAAGCAGCACTCGATTTGAGTTGGAAAACAATGGCGGAGTGTTTCACCGAAGAAGAATTACTCATGAAGAAAAGCCTGGTAGACAAATATTTCCCAAAAAAGGAAGACCATGTCGAAACTCACGCTGAGTAAATCCGCGCTTCTGAAGGAAGCGAAGCAGTTGGATACTTACGAGCGATTTTTACCTTCTCTTGATCTGAAGCGCAAGCAACTTCTTATCGAACAAAATGAGGAGGAAAGGCGACAAAAGGACCTTCTGAAGCAAATGTCGGAATTAATTCAGGATAGTGCCAATGAGTTGCAAATGTTGGGTAATAAAGAAATGCAGCTCGATAATCTGATTGTCATTAAAAATGTTGAAATTGAAAATGAAAATCGTCTTGGCGTGATGCTTCCTAAACTCAAAGCTATTTTGATAGATCATCAGCCCTATGGTTTGCTGACCAAGCCCCATTGGGTAGATTTATTAACATTAAGATTGAAAGAGGCCTGTGTTCTTGAAGCAAAACTGCATATTCAAAACCAGCGGGTGGATATCATGCAGCACGCGACGCGAAAGGCCACGCAGAGGGTGAATTTGGTTTCGCGCATACTTATTCCAGAAGCTAGAAAAAATATTAGACGTATTAAAATATTTCTATCAGATAACGAAAGGGCGGCGGTGGTAAGATCTAAAATTGCCAAGAAAAAGAAACAAGCGCAGGAGCTTGTTTTGTGAGTATTGTACAGCTAAAAAAGGTTTCTATTCTGGGTCACTTAGAACAAAAACATGAGGTTTTAGTGGCTTTACAGAAATTTGGGCGCCTACATTTGATTCCATTGGATGCAGCCAACCCGACAGTGGAAGCTAGCACTCAGAGTGAAAAAAAATTACAGGATTTGGCAGAGGATTTAAAGAAAGCCTTACAATATCTTGAAGCTTCCCCGGTGCGTCGCAAGCAAGCCCTGTTCAATGAAGAGATCAATATTGAAAGCCTTGTTGAGCAGGTGTTGAAAAACCAAATTAGAAAGCGCGAAGTCTCAGATCAATATGATGCTTTAATTGAGCGCGAGAAAAACCTGAAACCTTGGGGTAACTTCGACTTTCCACCCCTGGATGAGCTGGGCGAGTATCGCTTGTGGTTTTATATTTTACCTCACAAATACCGAGATGAATTAGACAAGTTAGACTACCCATGGGAAATTATTCATCGAGACCACCATAAATCCTGGCTTGTGTTATTGAGTGAGGATGAACCGGCTCAGGATGTATTACCGGTGCCTCGTTTTCACACGGGTGAATATTCGCTAAACCGTGTGAGGGAAAAGCGCATAGAAACTGAACTGCTTCTGGAAGATATCGAAATTGAAAGACAAAAGTATACGCGCTACATACATGTGCTAAAACGCTTGCGCGCTCGTGCGGAGGATATTTCACAATTAAGCGAAGCAATGTATGGCAGTGCAGATCTCGATACGCTATTCATAGTTCAAGCCTGGGTTCCGAAAAATACTTTGATTTCATTGCAAGAATTGGCAATCGAAATGAATTTAGCGCTTTATGAAGAGGAAGTCTCAGAAGAGGAAACGCCGCCTACATTATTAAGTAATCCACCAGGTTTTGGTGGAGGTGAATTACTTGTAAACTTTTACCAGGCGCCGGCCTATCGAAGTTGGGACCCGTCAATATTATTATTTGCTTCTTTCTCACTCTTTTTTGCCATGATTTTATCTGACGCCGCCTACTCGTTAATTTTAGGCGCAGCTTTAATAGTTGCTTGGAGAACGCTTGGGAAAACAGCCACAGGCCTACGATTGCGACCCTTGTTTTTTGTAATTGTAATGGTTTCGACCATTTGGGGCATGCTCGTGGGAAGTTATTTCGGAAATGAGGCACCTACGCATAGTTTGCTGGGGAAAATGCAAATCTTCGATATCAATGATTTTGATTCAATGATGCAATTATCAATCGCCTGCGGATTAATACATATCATGCTAGCCAATATTCATCAGATTATTCTTAATTTGCGCCAACTAAAAGCGCTACTAAATTTGGGCTGGATAGTTGTGCTCGCTTCCGGCGCGGCATTTGCGTGGAGTGTAACCTCCGGTGACGGGAATATTAAACAAAGCGCGTTAATTTACTGGGCCGGAGGATTTGGATTGCTATTGGTATTTATAGGTGGTGGTCAAAGGAGACTACAAAAACCGACGGATTATATATGGCGATTTCTCGAAGGTTTGAAGGCCATGACAAATATTACTAATTTGTTTGGGGATGTGCTGTCCTATTTACGTCTTTTTGCCCTTGGCTTAGCTTCTGCTTCGCTCGCTTTGACTTTTAATAATCTTGCAAGTAATGCAATGCACTCTGAAAGTGGTTTAGGGCTGCTGTTTGGAATATTAATTCTTATTATTGGTCATAGTTTAAACCTGTTTCTGGCAATTGTGAGCGGTGTGGTACATGGCTTGCGCTTGAATTTTATCGAGTTTTATAAGTGGGCCTTGGAAGGAGAGGGTTATCCCTTTAAGGCGTTTGAAAAACGGGAGTATTCAAAATGAACGAACTGGTCATTTCCTTAGGTTGGGCTGGTATGTACGGAGTAATGGCACTTGGGGCCATAGGCAGTATTTTTGGTTGTGCTATCGCGGGTCAAGCAGCTATTGGCGCAATGGTGGATACGGAATCCGGTTACGGCCGTTTTATCGGTGTCAGTGTAATGCCTTCCTCACAGGTCATTTACGGCATTGTCGTGATGTTTAGTTTGCAGCGTGAAATTACGGTAACTAATGCACCTGCTTTGGCAGGTGTTGGAATTATGGCTGGCTTGGCTTTAATGTTCTCAGGAATAAAGCAGGGTCAAGCTTGTGCATCTGCAATTCATGCAAGCAAGACGAAGCCAGAAATATTTGGTTTAAGCCTGGCGCCAGCTGCAATAGTTGAAGGTTTTGCAGTTTTTGCTTTTGTTTTTGCGCTTGTGGTTGCGGGTGGCATACCCAAATAATCCAGTAGAAATTTACGAGTAATTATATGAACAAGAATGAAGCAGAATCCTTGAGCGAAAAAGTTTCTTCAGGCGTCGAAGCTTTAATTCAAAGACTTCAGGACGATGGTGTAAAGCTGGGTAGAGAACAGGCTAAGAAGATTATTGAAGAGGCAAACGCGCAAGCAGAATTGATTTTGGATCAAGCTACAGAAAAAGCCAAATTATTGGTCAGTCAGGCCGAGCAAGAAGCCGGAAAAATAAGAAAAGGCGGTGAAGATGCACTGAAAATTGCAGCAAGAGATATAGAGTTAAAATTAAAAGCCAAGTTGAGTGAAACTGTGGGCGATCGCGTGAAGCGCCTAATTAATTCAGAGCTGAAAAAAGAGGATTTTATTCAAGAGCTAATTATTGAAATTGCCTCTCGCGCCAGAAAAGATGCTGCTCTGGATAAAGAAAAATCAATCACAATTTTACTGCCTTCAGAGCTTATTGGTCTGGAGGAATTGCGTGAACATCCTTTGGAATTGAGCGAAGGAAGTTTGTCTCATTTTGTGCTGAATGTGGCGGCCGACGTACTGCGAGAGGGTGTGAGCTTTGCGCAATCTGAAGATGGAAAGCAGGGCTTACGCATAATCCTGAATGAAAAGGATATACAGATAGATCTGAGTGATGAGCGCATAAGCGAAATTTTGTTGGAACACCTTCAGCCGAGATTCAGAGCGATTTTGGAAGGTGCCGTAAAATAATATTTGTAAAAACGGTCAGAATATAAATTACGAGAAAAGTATGAGTAGAAAATATGAGTACGCGACTTTGATGTGTTCTTTGCCAGCTTGTCATCGCTTGTTTGCAGCCACGCACACACCTATATCACGTATTCAACTAGAGAAACGCTTAAGTTTACTTTCAGATATTGACGCCAAAGACATATCAATATTGGCTCAACTATTAGACTGGTTTCGTCATCCCCTCAATCGCGGTGACGATGTCTTGTTGGATTTGGTAGATGATTTACTTCCGCAGATACATCATCAATCTATCGTGCATTATATTGAGTGGCGACTGGAATTTAGAAGTCTTGTTGCAGCATTGAGAAATAAGAATCTAAACCAAAGCAGTGAATTTTTAGGCTATGGAAGATGGGTTAGCACCATAAAGAAAAACTGGCATGAACCTTATTTTTCTTTGGAAAAAATATTCCCCTGGATGGTAAATGTCGCACACTTATTAAAAGAACAAAAAGCTAAAGAGCTGGAAAAATATATTCTCAATTTAGTTTGGCAATGGCTGGAAGCAGAGTCCTTTTCTCATGAATTTGATTTGGAAGCCGTGGCGATATATCGCATGCGTTGGGATTTGGTCGCACGTTGGACATGTTATGCAAAGGAACCTGCTGAAGAACGATTTAAAAATTTATTAGATGCAGCGTTCAATACGCAAACGACACTAATTGGATCGAGTCAGCAAGTGAGAGAAATAAACTATGTCTGAGCAGATGGAAAAAAATACGCCGGCTCAGGCAGACGCACCTGCTCGAATTGTCGCTGTTCAGGAAAGCCTTGTTACTATTGAAGCGGGTTGGCAGCAGGGGAAGAGGCTGCCTATGTTAAAAAACGAAGTGGTGTACGTCCTACCTCGCCGCAAAGGACAAGCACAGCACCAGGAAAAGCTTAAAGGTGAAATATTGCGCTTAAGGGGACGATACGCGGATGTACAAGTATTTGAAGATACCAAAGGTGTAGCAATTGGAGATCCGGTAGAGCAAAGTGGAGAATTGTTATCAGTCAGTATTGGACCGGGTTTGCTGGGGAATGTGTACGATGGATTGCAAAATCCCCTGGAGGATATTGCACAAAACTTCGGTACTTTTCTGCCACGTGGCGTTGATGTTGCAGCACTCGACAAAAATAAAAAGTGGTCCTTTATTCCAGTCGTTCAGCAGCAGGCAAAAGTTAAAGCTGGTCAGGTACTTGGAACGGTACAGGAAGGTCATTTTAGTCATAAAATCATGGTGCCCTTCGACGCGCGAGGCGTTCTTGAAGTTACCTGGATTCAGGAGGCGCTGGTTAACATTGAAACGCCTGTTGTTCGTTTGCGCAATGAGCAGGGAAAAGACATTAGCCTCTCTTTAGAGCAACGCTGGCCAGTAAGAAAATCTCTAGCCCAATATTTATTACACAGTAGGCATGCTGAGCGAGTTTTCCCTCATACCCCAATGAGTACAACAATTAGACTTGTCGATACTTTCTTCCCGATTGCGCTCGGCGGAACTGGATGTATTCCAGGCCCATTTGGATCAGGCAAAACTGTGCTGCAACATATTATTGCCAAGCATTCCACTGTAGATATTGTCATCGTAGTTGCGTGTGGAGAGCGCGCTGGGGAAGTGGTCGAAACCATTACAGAATTTCCCCACCTTAAAGACCCTAAAACAGGCGGCGCGCTAATAGATCGCACCATCATTATTTGTAATACGTCATCGATGCCTGTCGCCGCAAGAGAGGCATCAATGTACACAGGCATAACGCTGGGCGAGTACTACCGACAGATGGGTTATCAGGTCTTACTGCTTGCGGATTCTACTTCGCGTTGGGCTCAGGCAATGCGCGAAACTTCAGGTCGACTTGAAGAAATACCGGGTGATGAAGCTTTCCCCGCCTATCTCGATTCTAATATCCGTTCGGTGTATGAGCGCGCGGGAGTAATTAAAACTGCGGAGGGAATAGAAGGTAGCTTGACTATGATAGGGACGGTTTCACCTGCAGGGGGCAGCTTTGAGGAACCAGTAACACAATCGACACTCAATACGGTTAAAAGCTTTTTAGGTCTTTCTTATGAGCGCGCCTATAAACGTTTTTACCCAGCAATCGATCCGCTGATTTCCTGGTCGCGATACCTGGAGCAGCTTGCACCGTGGTTTTCAAAAAATTTCGGTGAGGGCTGGGTCTCTAAAGTCAGCGAACTTCGAGAATTGTTGGTGAAAGGAGACGCGGTACAAAAAATGATGCAGGTTTCCGGTGAGGAAGGCATTTCGGTTGAAGATTTCCTCACTTTTCAGAAAGCACTGTTCGTCGATATGGTTTTTTTACAGCAAGATGCTTTTGACGATGTAGATGCAAGTGTACCGCTAAAACGTCAAGAGTTTTGTTTAAATCTAGTTTATAACTTGGTGACTGAAGACTATGTGTTTCAAAATCAGAAAGGGGTGCAGGACTATTTTATAAAACTTACAGGTTTGTTTAAAAATTTGAATTACACAGCGGAAAGTTCACCGGAATACAGTAAGTTATTGCAGGATATTGAGAGTTTAAAGAGCAGTACAAAGCGTCAGCTCACCAGTTAAATTGCATCAATTTTTGTTCAAAAAGAATCCGGGAATTTGTGGCATGCCAACCCATTGGGCGATAGCATTGTAGTTCTCGCCTATTTTTTGCAGAGTATTTACACCCTGCTTGGTGAGTTTAAAAGCCTTGGCGACGTAATCATTCCCATCTTCGACTCGCTTTAAAAAGCTCTCGACTTTCTTCAGCGTGGGTGGCAAATCTTCTTTTTTCTCTGCTGATTTTAATTTTTCAAGGTCTTTTGACAAGTTCTCAACCTCATCTATTGCGGCTTGAACTTCTCCGGTATTTTCATTTTCGTCCGAAGCCAAATCTTTCTTAAGCAAGGCTACACCGCTTTGAAGTTCACTTAGATTTTGCTTGATTTCCGTTGTGATGATGTTTTCTATGCTGACATTGACTGTGACATTTATATTGTTATTTATTGGATTTTGATTGTTTGGACTGCCAGAGATGGGGCTATTTTCTGGAGTAAGTGTTTTGGGCGCTTCGTTTGAATTGTTGCCGGAATTGTTGTCAGGCGTATTACGCAGTTCACTGATTATGTCTTCCATTTCAAAGGCATAACGCGTTTTTATATCCAATGCTTCCTGAGGTTTGATCTTCCGACGCTTTTCCTGTTTGAGTAAATCATTAATATTGCTATTTAAGACCACAATTTCAGTTAATATTTCCTGATCCAGGTTTAAGGAGAGGGCATATTGGTGCAAATTTTCTGCAGCATCCTTTAGATTGCCCGTTTTCATTTTTAAGGTTATCTGATCAAGCATAAGTTATCTCGGCAAGGCGTACACCTTGTAAAGCAAACGGATTTGCGAAGGAAAATAAACAAGCACACAAAAAATAATGGCGCTGGTGATGGTTATAGCTATTTCGGTTTCGCTCGCGTAGCTCCCGTATTCCTCTCTCAATAAAAAGTAGGCTAATACGAGAGTCGTAGGCAGCGCAATACAGGACATGAGCCAAAGAAAACTTTGAAAGGGGCGATATCGGTGAGCCTTATTAAGATAAACATAGGCGAGGAGAGACTTTAAAAATACAAATAGAATTAGAAAAGTAAAAATCTCAATATCGCTGTAAGTTTTGCTGACTTGGTCAACTATAGAAAATATAACAACCAGCATAATAAAATATAAAGCAGCGATAAAGGTATCGATGGCGACACGTCTAACACTGAAAAAATTCGCGGTTGCGGCAAGTATCATCACGGCAAGTACGCAAATGAAAAATATTTCAAGAATGACGATAACTTCGTCCACATCGCGTTCAGAGAGTTCGGCGATATCGAACAAAAAAGGCGCTTCCTTTAAGTCGGCAGTGGATTTTAATATGCGGGTGATATCTGTTTTGTCTATCTTCAGGTTTCCATATAAAACATCAAGAATGCTTGTAAAATTATTGCCTATCAGGTTTTTAGCCAAGCGATCGACAATCAGCCATTCAATAAATAAATCGTAGCGATATAGGTTTCCATACCTGTCTTTGTAATAATATCCGCGAGTTGCATCGGAAGTCGCGGATGTCATTTTTAACTCAGTATACGCATTACCTTGGTGATTAATGATGACGCCCGTTTTTTCAAAGACATCGTTTTTTGAGTAATTTAAGTAGGTAAAGAAGAACTTATGAAATATGGCAAGTCTGTCGTGGCGATTGTCCAAAGTGTTTTGATAGTCATCAATCATTAATTTCACGGATGAAATGTTTTCTGCCAGGGAGCGTCGCTGCTCTTTGTCCTGCCTTGCAACTACTAGATTATCTTTAAGTTTTTTAAGGCGGATATCTGCGTAATTCCTTTCTTCCTGAATTTTCAGATGCATATGATCGATTTCAGAGCGATTAGGAAGTGAGCGAAGTCGTCGAATAAGATTTTCGCTATCCGCCGGCGCAGACATTTGATTCACTTGTTGTTTAATGTCATGTCCAATCGTGTAGTCGTAAGCCTTAATAGAGGCTGTCCAAATGGGAAATATTGCACAACTCACGAATAGAAATACTGTAAGTACAAAGATCAGTACGTTACGCTGCTGGAAAAAAGGTTTTGAAAGACCATAGCTTCGACTAATGTTGTAGCGGCTTTGGGAGTACACCCAAACACCGAGACCACAAACCCCAAATAAGACAGAAAAATAGGCAATATAAAGCGGGACAAATACCGTGGTGGGGTAGGATGGAATAAGTCGAATAATTACCTCAAAACACACCAAGGCAGTGACAGTATAAAATAATACATAGTGAAGTCGCGTCGACCAGATTAAAGGATGGCGAGCGACCAAATGTCTATCTAGCCGATAGAGAAAGCGCGGCGTAATAAATGACAAAAATTTAAATAAACGCTTTTTCATAAGCTTTCAAACAAAGTGCGTGTGGATTCGCTCGTATCGCGAAAATAGCTGACTTCAATATCTGCATTTATCAAGATTTTCAATAGCGACTTAGCATCAACGTCCAAAGCTGCTTTAATCAAAAAATAATGTCCATGATTATTGATTTCAGTAATACCATGCTTTAACAAGTGTG
>JBNKVX010000028.1:38029-41015 GCA_050299435.1 Cellvibrionaceae bacterium
ATCGTATCTCGTCGAGAGAGCTCTGAGTGCTCAATTCAAACGAGTTATCTTTGCGTGTCTTGCCAAAATTTACGGTTAAATCGTTGTAGGCAACTTGTCCAACAGGCGAATGATCTTCTTTACTCTTCTTCAAAAATATTGTGCGATCCGATATGTTTTCCATCTCGTATAAATGTTGTGAAGTGATCAATACCGAAACAGGGTGTTTATGTGAATTTGCTAGTTGCTCAAGATCGCGTAAGAAAATCGCTTGAGCATTAATATCGAGATTTGCCAGGGGTTCGTCTAAAATGAGTAATTTAGGTTTCCAGATGAGCGAGCGGGCAAGTTCGACTCGCATGCGAGCACCGCCAGACAATTCATGCCAGGCTTTTTGGCGAAATTCTGTGAGATTCAATCTGTGAAGTATGTACTCCACTTCCTCAATATTTTCCTGTCCCTTAATGCCTTTTATTGCCAGAGTAAAATGAAGATAATCTTGTACTTGACCCGACCAGGGGATAAGTTGTTGTGGAATGTAAGCAATATGTTCTTTTATTGTTCTCCAATCGATGGCTTTGCCAATTTTTTTAGAGAATAAGGGGTAGCTAAGCTCGCCTGTTCGGGCGAGATGTTCACCGGCAACAATTTTTATTAGCGTGCTTTTACCACTACTGTTTTCACCCACAACGGCAGTGATTTCGCCGAGCCGCAGTTCAATATCGTAAGCCTTTAAAGCAAAATCCTCTTCTCCGTACTGATAGGATAATCCTTTCCCGGAGAATACTACTTCATTGGGTGGTGCTTTCTTAATAAAGTGTTGACGAGTTTGTTCAAAACTATCGTGATAATCAGTTATATCATCCGGATCAGCTTCATATTTATTAATAATCGAATCGAGAATTGCGTTAATTTCAACTGTGTAGTCAGTATCAGGTTTGTTAGTTTCGGTGTTTTTCCCAATCAAATCCCAATTGAGTTTGAGTGCACGTTTTTTGAGTGCAAGATCCTTGGAGTATTCATTAGTAAGTTTCAGTACTCGATTTGCAGCATCGTGAATATCGATATCAACCGATTTCGAAATTTGCTTGGCCTCATCTAATAAACTCTCCATCAAGCGGCCTTTGCTAAATTGAGCAGTTCGCTCTTGATGGATTCCAGCAAATCCATCATGTCGTAAAGAAGAGAAGTGATTTGATCAAGGAAGTCAGAAAAAGTAATTTTCTTGCGCTTTTCGGCTTCTTTTAATGTCGAAGCGCGGTTGCAATAGACGATACAGTCTTTTCGCCAATCTGAATTGTTGCAAAAGTCAGTCACAAAGTCGCAAAGTCGATTGGCAGACATAATAATGTCTTGTGACTTGAATAGATCAAGAATTTCTTGTTCTCGCTGAAGAATGTCGCTTGTATTTGCAGCAGCCATTCAAATACTTCCCTATGTATTTTTTATTTCTTGAATTTGGGAATTGGTAATTTACCGTGAATATAGCGCTTTGCCCGATTTATGTGATTGTAAATTCATCTTACTTATATGGCTAGTGTTCAGGGTGTAAGGTGATTATTTCACATGTTGAAATAGGCGCCACTCTCTGGTGAACACCATCACAACTCTGTTTGAGAAATCAGCAGTCTATACTTCATTTTGTAAATGCTGTGACATACTTGGCTTATGAAAGTCGATCCTTTGATTCTCAAGTTTTTGCTGGAAAGCATGAATGAAGGTGTGCAGGAAATGCATAAACTTCTTCGCGCTCCCGCCAGTATTCAGACTTTGCAGGCAATGGCAAGAATAGCCCATAAGCTGCGAGGGGAAGCGACAGTTGTTGGCTTAGCTAATCTCAGTCAACTTATTATCAGTCTTGAAGACATTCTGGTACGTCTTCAGGATTCGCTAGAGTATGATAAGGGCCAATGGCAGCCCATCACCATTCATCTTCTTAAGATTGTTAAGGTCTGCGAGCACCTGAGAAAAAATGCAGCGCAGTCACGTATGAAAAACAAACCCAGAACTACCAAACCTGCTTCTAGTTTACCTCTGGATATGGGTACCGGTTTAACGGCAACTTTACAGATACTGGCAGTTAATGTGAGCCGTTCTTGCGGTAAACAAGTGATGCTGAATCTGGAAAGATTCGATATCAATGATGTACCCAAAATCATGCAGGCGAAAATGCAGGATATGATTATTCAGTTAGTGCGGAATTCTATCGCGCACGGAATAGAAGTGCCTGCACAGCGCGAAAAACGTGGCAAACCGATGTTGGGAACGATTTCATTGATTACACGTCGTACCAAGGATGAGCTCCTGCTTGCGGTTAGAGATAATGGCTGTGGTATTGACCTGGAGGAAATCCGACGACGACTCGTAATAAAGCTGGGTCACAGTGTCGTGGCTGTGGCCAAGCTGTCTAAAAAGGAACTCCTCAATTCCTTGTTCATCCCGGGATTCAGCACCCAGGAAGAGCAAAGTCAACATGCCGGTCGCGGTGTTGGTCTTGATTTGGTAAAAGCGCATGCGAATTCGCTTGGTGGTGGCGTTGAAGTGACCTACAAAGAAAAAGAATACGCACAATTTGTTGTGCGTATTCCTGTTAAAGAGAAAAGTAATATTCGACGCCTCACGCCTTCACGTGCACCCCGTGCTAAAAAAGCGCAAAAATTCGATCAAATTCCTACCTTAACTGAAGTTGCAAACTAACATTTCTTTTTCGGTTTTGAGGCGGTTATGATAAACCGATGAAAATCCTGAATTTGCTTAGACACGCAAAATCCAGTTGGGACCACTCTGGCTTGAGTGATAAAGAACGACCGCTTAATGAGCGAGGTATCAGTGCCTGTGCGATCGTTGGGCCGAAGATTTATGAAAAAGGATACCGCTTTGAAACGGTGTTTTGCAGTGCAGCTGTGCGGGCTCAAGAGACGATAAAGGAAATTGCAAACTCAATTCCGGATTTTGATTTTAAATGGCAAGTTGAAGAGTCACTTTATACGTTTAGTTGGCATAAACT
>JBNKVX010000029.1:0-38612 GCA_050299435.1 Cellvibrionaceae bacterium
TTATTGGCTAGGGCTGCCCAACTTATGACGCTGGCTAATTCAGCGGCGTAGACCGATTTAAAAACATTTTGGCTACCAAAAAACATCGGGCTGCGTTGATCGACAAATAAGAATACCGGCCGCTCTTTTTCTTCCTGAAACAACTTGGTATAGGGCTTTTGTGTGCGTGCTGTGACTCGCCAATCAATATTTCGAATATCATCACCCGCCTGATAGGGGCGCACCTCTGAAAACTCCATACCTCTACCGCGGAAGCGCGTGCGGGAATCGCCGTCAATGATTGCGGTGCTACTTGCACGCGTTTTCAGGCGAATATCTTTTGCGAGATAGCGCAATTTCAATAGATTGGCAACACTGCAATAGGCCCCGTCGCGCTCGGAGTCTTTTGGGGAATTCAATTTTTCGCTCAAGACATCAAACATGTTTGCTATACAACTGTGACTCGCTTCAGCAATTCATCAATCACCTTATCACTATTTAAACCGTTGGCTTCGGCTTCAAAACTCAAGAGCAGGCGGTGGCGAAAAACGTCGTGAATCACAGCTCTGACATCGTCAGGGCTGACAAAATCCACACCGCGGAGCCAGGCGTGAGCACGAGCACAACGATCCAGACCGATTGTTGCCCGCGGGCTGACGCCGAACTCGATCCAGCGCTGCAGATCTTCACCATAACGGCCACTGTTGCGGGTGGCGTCGGTGAGTTGAACAATATATTCCTCAACTGCATCGGCCATGTGAATTTCCAATGCGGCCTCGCGCGCCTCAAAGAGTGTACTTTCGGTAAGCGGAGTGGGTGGAGGGCTATGCTTATTCTTCATGCTGGCTTCAGACCGGCTCAGTTTCAAAATGTCACGTTCCGCTTCCACGGAGGGGAAATCGATACGAACATGCATGAGAAAACGATCTAACTGGGCTTCGGGAAGTGGGTAGGTTCCTTCCTGTTCAATTGGGTTTTGGGTTGCCATCACCAAAAAAAGGCCGGGTAATTTGTAGGTGGATTTGCCAACGCTGATTTGGCGTTCTGCCATTGCTTCCAGTAAGGCAGATTGAACCTTGGCAGGTGCACGATTGATTTCGTCAGCCAAGACTAGATTATGAAAAATGGGACCCCGCTGAAACTCAAAAGTACCGGTCTCTGGTCTGTAGACATCTGTGCCAGTGACATCTGAAGGTAAGAGATCTGGTGTAAATTGAATGCGATGAAAGTCGCCCTCTATCCCCTCAGATAATGTTTTAATTGCTTTGGTTTTTGCAAGCCCAGGCGCACCTTCTACAAGCAGGTGCCCATCTGCAATTAGGGCAATAAGTAAGCGCTCAATTAACTTCGGTTGACCGACAATTTGGCTTTCGAGCCAACTTTGCAGATTCTGTACGGCTTGAATACTGGACATACAACCTCGCTGGTTTTTAAGGTGTTAGAAGGTATCGAATTTTAGGGCTTTATAGACCGAGCCGCCGGGCTCGGGTTCCCCTTTATTAGGCTATGCTTATGTGAGGGTCAAACAGGTAAAAATCAATGCTTTGCGTCGCGTTTAAAGACGTGAAATTGGGCTAAATATACGCGTTGAAGCAATCCAGAAAGGAAAGAGGAGATCAGAGTGGATCAAGGTTTAATCAATTCGTGTGGTGAAGAAAAATTAATATCGACAATGGTTGCCTTATCCAAGGATCATTTGTCGAGCGAGGATCAGCCACTCTTTGAAAAATTCGTTAGGTTATTTTTTACACATTACCCCTTGGATACGCTAAGTGAACGGCGTTTTGGCGATGCATTTTGGTGTTGCTATTTTCTCTGGAGTCAATTGAGTCTTCCCCTCGATAACAAAGCAAACGTGATGGTCTTTAATCCAGTGCTGGATCATGACAAATGGACATCAAACAAAACCATTGTTTTGGTAAAGCAGAAGGACATGCCTTTTCTTGTTGATTCAATGCGTGTTGTCCTCAATCGCTACGGCTGCACCGTAAATGTCGCGAAAAGTACGGTTCTAAACCTGCGTCGGAACAAGTCCAGATTGATTGATGTTTTGCCTGGGTCGGCACATCAGCCACCTGAAAACTGCGAGAAAGAAGCGCTCATCTATGCCGAAATAAATTTACATACTGAAGAGAAGCAACGAGAGGAGCTGGTTGAAGCACTGACGACAGTGTTCGCCGAAGTTGAGCGTGTAGTCGCCGACTACCGGGCCATGTTAGAAAAAATGAATGAGGCAAACCATGGTCTCTCGCGTGTTAAAGAGTTGGGAGAAGAGCAGGATTTTCTGAGTTGGCTGCAACAATCGCATTACACCTTTTTAGGTTATCGTGAATTTGATTTCGCAGAGGGGAAAGATGGCCCCGAGTTGACGGAAATTGCTGAAAACAGGCTTGGGATATTTCGTGATATGGATCTCGAGTTAGGTGTGTTCAATCGCGCCTCTTTTACACCCGGCATGACACGTTTTGTCGAAGGGGATGCTTTAATTGCTTTTTCCAAATCTTCAACACGTGCAAATGTGCATCGCAGCATTTATCCGGATTACATTGTCGTTAAAAAATTTGACGAACAGGGAAATTACAGCGGTGAATATCGATTTTTAGGTATGTTTACCTATGCGGTTTATTCTTTGTCTCCCCTACAAATCCCCATTGTTAGAGAAAAAGCTAAAAGCATATTGAATGCCTCGGGAATTGATCCGAACAGTCATTTAGGGAAAAATTTTCGGCGAGTACTTGAAAATTATCCGCGTGATGAACTCATTCAGGCCAGTACCGAAATATTGCGTAAGCATGTGCAGAGCGTTGTAGAAATCGATGAGAGACATGTAATTAAACTCATCATGCGTGACGATGAGTTTGGTAATTTTGTTAATTGTTTGGTTTATGTGCCGAGAGATTTATACAACACAAGTGTACGTGAACGTATACAGGACCTCATTGGGAGTGTGCTCGACACACATGATCTCGACTTTACAACCTTCTTTTCTGAATCCATTCTGGCGCGTGCACACTTAACTTTTCGTTTAAAACCAGGTGCTTGTCCTCAATATGATGTGAAAGAGCTTGAAGCCGAAATCGCAAATATTGTGCGTGACTGGAATGACCACTTGCAAGCATCACTGCTCGACGCCTTTGGAGAATCCAGAGGGTTGAGTAATTTTGCGCTGTATAAAAAGGCGTTTTCTTCGTCCTACCAAGAGTATTTTGACACGAGGTATGCCGCGCATGATATTAGTCTTATAAGTAAAATCAAGAAAGAAACCGATATTGTGATGCATTTTTATCAGCCGATTGATGTAGCTGAAAATATTTTGCGTTTCCGTATGCTTCGTTTGAACCACAGCCTTGAACTTTCCGATGTGATTCCACTTTTGGAAAATATGGGTTTGCGGGTGTTAAGTGAACATCCATTTAAGATTGAACCCGCACACGGCAAGAAAGTTTGGCTTCATGAATATGAACTTTCACATAGCTTGCCAAATGTTTTAGATGTTGAAGCTGTTCAAAATGACTTTGAAGAGTCTTGTCAGATGGTTTGGCAAGGCATAGCAGAAAACGACCCCTTTAATAAATTGGTGCTCGCTGCCGAACTCGATTGGCGAGAGGTGCTGCTTTTACGTGCATATGCCCGCTATATGAAACAAACAGCCTTTCCTGCGAGTCACCATTTTATTGCCGAGACGCTTGTGCGTTATGCCAGCCTTGCAAAAAAGATTGTTCGATATTTCGCGTTAAAGTTTGACCCGGAGCAGGCTGAAAATAATAATGAAGCTACTTCGCTGCGTGAGGAATTGTTGGCGGACTTAGATGCAATATCCAATTTAAGTGAAGACAGGGTCTTGCGCCGCTACATTGAACTCATTGATGCAAGTTTGCGGACCAATTATTACCAATCTCTAAATGAAAGTGAGCAGTTTGAAAGTCTGACTTTTAAATTCAACCCAAAGTTAATTCCGGATATTCCGAAACCCCGACCTTTATTTGAAATTTTTGTTTACTCGCCGCGAATTGAAGGTGTGCATTTGCGTGGCGGTAAGGTGGCGCGCGGTGGATTAAGGTGGTCCGATCGAATTCAAGATTATCGTACCGAAGTGTTGGGATTGGTTAAGGCGCAGCAAGTTAAAAATGCGGTAATTGTACCTGAGGGAGCCAAAGGCGGGTTTGTCGCGAAACGTGTGCATGGAGATATGTCGCGGGAAGAGCGTTTAGCTGAAGGAATAGAGTGTTACAAAATTTTTATTCGCGGCCTGCTGGGTATTGCTGACAATTTAATTAATGGGGAAATCGTTGCTCCGGAAGGAGTGCGCCGTCATGATGATGACGACCCCTATCTGGTGGTTGCTGCAGATAAGGGAACGGCAACATTTTCAGATATTGCAAACGAAATATCTCTGAAGAAAGGTCATTGGCTTGGTGATGCTTTCGCTTCAGGGGGAAGTCAGGGTTACGATCACAAAGGAATGGGAATTACTGCCAAAGGAGCATGGGTAAGCGTGCAAAGGCATTTTCGTGAAAAAGGCTTAGACATACAAAAGCAAGATTTTACGGTAATTGGCATTGGCGATATGGCCGGAGATGTTTTTGGCAACGGTATGTTGTTGTCTGAACATATTCGATTGCTGGCGGCCTTTAATCATGTGCATATATTTATCGATCCAAATCCGGATGCAGCATCCAGTTTTGTCGAACGTCGACGACTGTTCACAACACCGGGTACTACTTGGGAAGACTACGATAAGTCACTTATCTCCACCGGTGGAGGTGTTTTTTCGCGTTCAGCTAAATACATTCATTTGAATGATGAGATGTGCAAAGCTTTTGATATTAAGGAAAATAAATTAACGCCAAACGAATTTATTCACTATTTGCTAAAAGCGCCGGTTGATTTACTTTGGAATGGCGGAATTGGAACCTATGTTAAATCATCGCGTGAGAGCCATGCTGCTGTGGGCGATAAAGCAAACGATAGTTTGCGTGTGAACGGCAAAGAGCTGCGTTGCAAAGTTTTGGGTGAAGGAGGAAATCTGGGTGCAACACAGCTTGGTCGAGTTGAGTATTGTTTAAGTGGCGGGGCGTGTAATACCGATTTTATTGACAATGCAGGTGGCGTTGATTGTTCGGATCATGAGGTCAATATCAAAATTTTGTTGGATTCTTTGGTAACCAATGGAGACTTAACAAACAAGCAGCGTAATACTTTACTTGCTGAAATGACAGAAGAAGTTTCAGATTTGGTGCTGGATAATAATTACATGCAAACTCAGGCTTTGAGTGTTTCTGAATTTCAGGCAATGACAAGAGCTAACGAGTTCCGTCGATTTATTAATTTTATGGAAGTTCAAGGAAGATTGGATCGCAAACTGGAATTTTTACCTGCTGACGAAGTATTGGTTGAGCGCATGGGCCATCATAAATCACTTACACGGCCAGAGCTTAGTGTCTTGATATCTTACGCGAAGGTCATGTTGAAAGCAGAGTTTGCGAAAACAGACATTGCCGATGACGAGTATATGCTGAAGGAAATTGAAACCGCGTTTCCACAGCGTCTTCGCAAAGAGTATCCCCAGGAGATGAATCAACACCGCTTGCGCAAAGAAATTGTTTCAACGCAGGTGGCGAATAGTTTAATCAATAATCTGGGTATCACTGCCGGACATCGATTAATGGAAACAACCGGCGCACCTTTGTCAGAGATTGCCAAAGCGTTTGTGGTTTCTCGCGATGTCTTCCGTATGCGTGAATTTAATGAATTTATTCAATCGCAAGACAATATATTAGCAGCTGAGCTTCAGGCTGAGCTCCTGGTGAATATGATGCGTCGCGTACGCCGTGGCACACGATGGTTTTTAAGAAATCGTCGCGGCGGCATTGATCCAACAAAAGAAGTTAAAGTGTTTCGAGATGGTTTAGAGAGTATTAATAAGGTGGTATCTTCAGTTGTTGAAGGAAATTCCAAAGAAACCTGGAACTTGCAAAAAGAACGTTTGATTGACCGCGGAGTGCCCGAACACTGGGCGAATCGTTTAGCTACGCCAGATAATTTGTTTTCAGGTTTGGGTGTCGTAGAGGCCGCGCTTTCTTCCAATACAAAAATTGAGGAAATTGCTGAAATATTTTTCTTGATTTTGGAGCGTTTAAATCTCGCCTGGTTTGCCGGGCAACTGTCTGACGTGAAAGTCGAAACCTATTGGCAAGCGATAGCCAGGGAAGCGTTTATTGATGACTTGGAAGCCCAGTTGCGAAAGCTCACTGTTGCTGCGCTAAGTATGACAAAAGAAGGGGATTGGAAATCCACCCTGGATCATTGGGAAACAAAACACGAATACCTGATAAATCGTTGGAAAAACATGGTCACTGAAGTGCAGGGAACCAGCGTCACGGATTATGCGATGTTTTCGGTTGCTTTACGTGAGTTGATTGATCTTGCACAGGCAGCCACACATAAAACTTGAGTTTATTGTTTGAGAAAGTGGAGTGAAAGTTGGCATCGTCGGTAATCGTCGATCTTTATATCAGCTCTGACGAGTACTTAAAATGGTATGCGGGTAATGCGCTGGATGTGGTAGCCACAGCAAGAGATGGAAGGCGAGTAAGGTTTCCCGCAAAAATATTACAAAAATTTATTGGGCATGAAGGTATTTGCGGGACTTTTGTTATCAGTTATGACAACGCCAATAAGTTTGAGTGTATCGAACGTTTGTGATCATTTGTGAGTCATAGGCAAAACTCCCTCCTTTTTAGTAGCCTGAAAACGATGCACAAGGGAGTGTAAAGCTGCAAGAGTGCTGAATTTCGATTCGACTAATCCCTGAGTATTCGCTATCCTGCGCGCAATTTTAGGCAAGTTAAAACATTATGTATTCCCTGGCTCGAAAACTTCTTTTCTCTTTAAACCCTGAAAGCTCACACGATTTATCTTTGGATTGTTTGGGTGCGGCTGAACGCCTTGGTTTATTGTCTTTGGTTAGTCACCCACCCCAAGGCTTGGAAAAGGAGGTGATGGGACTGAAATTCCCGAACCCTATCGGACTTGCCGCAGGTTTGGATAAAAACGGCGACTATTTCAATGCACTTGGGAAACTGGGTTTTGGCTTTGTGGAAATTGGAACGGTGACACCTAAAGCCCAGCCAGGCAATCCTTTACCGAGGTTGTTTCGCTTAATCGAGCAGGAAGCGATTATTAATCGCATGGGCTTTAACAACAAAGGTGTCGCGTATTTGGCAAAACGCGCAAAACGACGCAGATATCAGGGCATATTGGGAATTAACATCGGCAAGAATAAATCGACGCCTGAAAAGCTGGCTCTGAATGATTATCTTGCTTGTATGGATGTGGTGTATCCCCTGGCAGATTACATAACAGTAAATATCTCTTCGCCAAATACGCCGGGATTGCGAAATCTGCAGTTTGGTGAGGCGCTGGATTTACTCCTGGAAGGAGTTAAGGAACGACAACACCAATTATATCGGCGTTATCAACGCTATGTACCCATTGCCGTTAAAATTGCTCCGGATATGAATAAGGGTGAAATCCAGACTATCGCAAATACCTTCTTAAAGATGCAAATGGACGGAGTAATTGCCACAAACACCACACTGGGTAGAGATGGGGTTGAGAGCAGCCCATTCGCGGAGGAAACCGGGGGTTTAAGTGGTAAGCCCTTGCTGACACGATCGACGGAAGTGCTGGGGAACATGGTGGCTGCACTTGGCGGAAAGATTCCGGTGATCGGCGTGGGAGGAATTAGTTCAGGGGAAGACGCCCTTGCCAAGCTGCAAGCAGGGGCAGAGCTCGTACAAATATACAGTGGATTTATTTATAAGGGTCCAGCGCTGATAAAGGAGGCGGCCAGTGCTTTAGCACTGGCCCACACGAAGTGAATTGTGCCTCCGGATTGGCTCGTAGATTGCGAGCCTGTGCTCCCACGCTAGAAGGTAGGCTTAACGCGAACCTTTTTGCTTTCGGGAATTTTGTGCATCCATTCTGTGGTCAGTTTAGGGGTCGAGTTTGTCACAACCATAGGTGCAAATCGGGCGCAGCCACAAGATCATCCTTGGGAGATTAAATTTAAGAGTCCTGACATTGCGTCAAGGCAAATAGCCGGTCCTTTAATTAGTCGACTTTCATGCCATGTGCAGCAAATTTGCCGACCCGCCAGTGTTCCCTCTGCGGACAGACAGTGTGCAGCGGTCAGCTACAAAAGTGAAACAATTAAAACTCATTAACTGGATAGTTCTTAATATCCGCCTTTTATATAGTAGTGTTTTATATGCCAAAACAAAGCTTATTTGCCACCTGCCCCAAACACCTGGAATCTCTGTTATTAAGTGAGTTACAGGAGCTGGGAGCCAAAAATACTCGGGAAACGGTTGGCGGTGTATTTTTTGAAGATGCGAAAGATCTGGATTTGGCTTACCGTGTCTGCCTTTGGTCAAGACTGGCAAACAAGGTTTTACTGATTCTTGATCAAGCAAAAGTTGAAGGCACGGATGAGCTTTACAGTTTTGTGAATGGGATTGAGTGGCAAAATCACTTCCGAAAAGATTGCACTTTTCGTGTCGACTTTAGTGGCAGCAACCACTTTATACGGCACAGCAATTTTGGTGCGCTGCTTGTTAAAGACGCGATTGTTGATAAATTGCGAGCGCAATTTGGCGAGCGTCCCTCCATAGAAAAACACACGCCTGATTTGATTATCAACGTGCGTCTTGCCAAAGGGCAAGTGCATCTTGCAATTGATTTCTCCGGGGAAAGTTTACATAAACGCGGCTATCGCGTTGAGCAAGGCAGTGCACCCTTAAAAGAGAATCTTGCGGCAGCCTTGTTGATACGTGCAGGGTGGCCAAAACTCGCCAAGCGAGGGGATGCATTAATTGACCCCATGTGTGGATCTGGCACCTTCCTGATTGAAGGCGCAATGATCGCAGCAGATGTTGCTCCAGGACTGCATCGTGATTGTTTCGGCTTCCAGGGTTGGGCCGGTTTTGATCCAGAACAATTCAGAATACTCAAGGAAGAAGCTGTAGAAAGAGAACAGCAAGGGCTTCAAAATGAAATGCCCGAAATTCGCGGTTACGATCATGATTCACACCTTGTGTTTAAAGCGGAACAAAATATCCACGCTGCGGGTTTGGAAAAATGGGTGCGTGTGAGTACAAAGGACATCAAAGACTTGGTGTTGCCAACCCACAAAAAAATTCAACCAGGTTTAATAATCTGCAATCCTCCCTATGGGGAACGTTTGGGTGAACTGAATGCACTTAAATCGACCTATCAGCATTTGGCAGCTTCGGTTAAAAAAGAGTTTTGTGATTGGCAGTTAGCTGTATTTACTGGTAACAGTTTATTAGCAAAAGAATTGCGTTTGCGGGCAAAAAATAAATATAAATTTTTTAATGGGCCCATCGCCAGTGAGTTACTCCTTTTCGACATTGTCGGTGAAGCTCAGGCGAAACTGAAAGCGCCGGATGTGATTGAAAGTGCAGATTTGAGCGAAGATAACATCGAACATGAGCAGCAGGACGACGAAAGCAGGGGTCTGACAATGCTGCTTAATCGCTTGAAGAAAAATCAGAGACGTTTAAAAAATTGGCTTAAGGTTGAAGATATTCATTGTTACAGATTGTACGACGCTGATCTTCCTGAATATTCTGCTGCGATCGACGTGTATGAAGGGCGCTTTCATGTGCAAGAGTATGCCGCTCCGGCAAGTGTTGACCCTGAAAAGGCTGAAACACGCTTTCAGACAATTCTTGATGCAAGTGCGTTGCTTGCCGGCGTTGAGAAAGAGGCGCTTTATTCAAAACAGCGTAAGCGCAACAAAGGCAAGCAGCAATATGAAAAATTATATGAAGGTGCGCCTCGAGATGAAAACTTCTTTGAAGTTCGGGAGGGAGGTGCAAAATTTTATGTGAATTTACAGGATTACCTGGATACGGGACTCTTTTTGGATCACCGTCCTTTGCGCGCACGCATTGGTAGTGAGGCGAAAGGCAAGACTTTTCTGAATTTGTTTTGCTATACCGCAACAGCAACTGTACATGCTGCCTTGGGCGGCGCTGTCAGTTCGGTGTCAGTAGATATGTCCAACACCTATTTGGATTGGGCAGAAAGGAATTATGAACTCAACAATGTGCATAAAAATCGCCATAAATTGGAACGGCAAGATTGTTTTAGCTGGTTGCAGAACTGTCGTCAGGGCTTTGATTTGATTTTGCTCGATCCACCCAGTTTCAGCAATTCCAAGAAAATGGAGCGCGTGCTGGATATACAACGAGATCATGTCAAATTAATTGATAGGTGTATGGATATTCTCAAGCCAGGCGGAGTCTTATATTTTTCAAACAATTTTCGAAAATTTTCTCTGGATGAAACACTTGGCGAACGTTTTGATATTATGGACTTGAGTGCCGAAACTCTGGATAAAGACTTTTTAAGCAATCCGAAAATTCACCATTGCTGGAAAATATGTGCCAAATAAAAATTTATGAGTAAACCTTTCAAAGTTCACAGTCATTATTCACCTGCTGGAGATCAACCCGCAGCGATAGAACAGTTGGTGGACGGAATTGAAAGTGGCTTGGCTCATCAAACTTTATTGGGTGTAACAGGGTCTGGTAAAACCTTTACGATCGCGAATGTTGTCGAAAAGGTTCAACGGCCAACGCTGGTGATGGCCCACAATAAAACGCTGGCGGCCCAGCTCTACGGTGAATTCAAAGATTTTTTTCCGGAAAACGCGGTAGAGTATTTTGTTTCTTATTACGATTACTACCAACCTGAAGCATACGTGCCTTCCTCCGATACTTTTATCGAAAAAGATGCTTCGATTAATGCGCATATTGAACAAATGCGTTTATCTGCTACTAAAGCTTTGATGGAAAGAAAAGATGCGCTGGTTGTGGCGACGGTTTCTGCAATTTATGGTTTGGGAGATCCTGATTCCTACCTGAAAATGATGTTGCACATAGTGCGTGGTGACCAGATAGATCAGAGAAATGTATTACGAAGGCTCGCCGAACTTCAATATACAAGAAATGATTACGATTTTTCACGCGGTACCTATCGGGTACGCGGCGAGGTGATTGATATTTTTCCCGCCGATTCCGAAATTGAAGCCTATCGAATAGAACTTTTCGATAACGAAGTCGAGCAGATTTCTGTTTTTGATCCTTTGACCGGCGAAGTCTTCAGAAAGGTTCCGCGTGCAAGTATTTACCCGAAATCACATTACGTCACACCGCGTGAGAAAATATTGTCAGCGGTTGATCAAATTGAAGATGAATTGCGTGAACGCTTGGAGCAATTGCGTGACTTAAACAAATTGGTTGAAGCGCAGCGCCTTGAGCAACGTTGCAAGTATGATTTGGAAATGATGCGCGAATTGGGTTACTGCACGGGGATTGAAAATTATTCGCGTTATTTGAGTGGTCGCGAACAAGGCGAGCCACCTCCCACTTTGTTTGATTACTTGCCAGCAGAAGCGTTGCTTGTGATCGACGAATCGCATGTGAGCGTGCCACAAATCGGCGCGATGTATAAGGGGGACAGATCGCGCAAGGAAACGCTGGTGGAATACGGTTTTCGTTTGCCATCGGCGCTTGATAATCGTCCCTTGCGTTTCGATGAATGGGAACGTCTGGCACCTCAAATGATTTTTGTATCCGCAACACCTGGCGATTACGAGGCAAAAAATCAGGGACAAATTGTAGAGCAAGTGGTGCGGCCGACGGGTCTGGTTGATCCTCAGGTTGAAGTCAGACCGGCAAGTACCCAGGTAGATGATTGTTTGTCAGAGATTAGTCTGCGTGTTGGTGTGGGAGAGCGGGTACTGATTACTGTTTTGACCAAGCGTATGGCTGAAGATTTAACTGAGTACTTGTTCGAGCATGATGTGCGTGTACGTTATTTACATTCAGACATTGATACTGTTGAACGCGTTGAAATTATTCGTGATTTGCGAATTGGTGTATTTGATGTCCTGGTGGGTATTAATTTATTGCGAGAGGGCCTGGATATGCCGGAAGTGTCCCTTGTCGCCATTTTCGATGCCGATAAAGAAGGATTTTTACGTTCAGAGCGTTCTCTGATTCAAACAATTGGTCGCGCCGCGCGGAATGTTAACGGCCGAGCCATACTTTATGCGGATAATATTACAGGTTCCATGCAGCGAGCCATGGACGAAACTGAGCGTCGGCGAAACAAACAATTGGAATTTAATCAATTAAACAACATTACTCCGAAGGGAATTGTAAAAAGTGTGGCCGACATAATGGAAGGCGCGCGTGCTCCTGGTGCAAAATCCAGTTCCTCCAGGCGAGTAGCAGAGCGTAAAAAGTTGTATCAGCTGGATTTGCCTGAGAACAAGGATATTTGGAAATATATCGAAGACTTGGAAAAAGAGATGTTCAGTGCGGCTAAAGACCTGGAATTTGAAAAAGCTGCACAAATTCGCGATAAGATTCAGGAACTAAAGGCGCAGGCTTGAATATGAAAAATAAATTAATCGTAGCGATTTTGATGCTTGCCTGTTTGGCGCCTTTTGCCCAAGCCTATGATATGACTTATCGAGTGAAAATCCAGCCTGAGGAAAAAATTGCACGTGTGACTCTAGGTATCAAAAATTTTGAGCGCGGTAAAAAAGCAATTAGCGAATTATCGTTCAAAGTAAAGCCCGACCTTTATCGGAATTTTTCAGCGAATGGAAGTTTTAAAGTTGGTGATAAGCGTGCGATCTGGAAATTACCTAAAGGTGATGCGCAGATACAATTTGACGTGAATTTACTTCACGAACGTGACGAAAACGAATTCGATTCCTATATAAATCAGCAATGGACTATTTTTCGAGGGGATGATCTTTTTCCTTCGTCAAAAATTAAAGGTCTTAAAGGTGCTGAATCAAATACACAGCTTATTTTTGACCTTCCTGAATCCTGGTCCTATGTGAATGCTGCCTGGTACCGCAACGAAGAAAAGGGAAGAGGGCATAAAGCAGAATTTATCGTCGATGATCCAGAGCGCCGCTTTGATCGACCAAAGGGTTGGATAATTGCGGGGAAAATAGCCACGCGCCGCGATATGTTAGGCGAAACATTGGTTTCGATCAGTGCGCCTTTACGTGACGAAAGCTATGCGAAGGATTCTGGAATGAAGCGAATGGAAGCCTTAACCTTGCTACATTTTGTCTGGCCCGAAATCAAGAAGTTGCTTCCGGTACAACCACAAAGTTTATTGGTAGTGGCTGCAGGAGATCCCATGTGGAGAGGTGGTTTGTCAGCACCTTACTCTCTCTATACACATGAAGACCGGCCATTGATCAGTGAAAATGGCACCAGCACCTTACTTCACGAAGTGTTTCATTCGTTGACACGTATACGTGGAAAGAAAAATGATGATTGGATCGCAGAAGGCTTAGCAGAATATTATTCTGTCATGCTTGTGTACCGTTCTGGAGGTATGGCACAAGAGCGAATGGAGTCAATTTTTCGCCGGATGGAAAAACGAGCGCAAACGGTCAAAAAATTGAGAGTCAAAAAATCGAGTGGTGCAACCACGGCGAAAGCGGTTTTGCTGTTTAGAGATTTGGATAAAGAGATACAGCGTCATACTCTAAATAAAAAGAATCTCAGTGACTTGGTAAAACGCTTGGTAAAAATGCGAAAAGTTGGGCTGAAAGATTTGCAACAAAGCTATACCTTGCTTACCACAAAGCAAAGTAAAGTTTTGAAGGCTGTGAAGTAAGCATTTAAGAGAGAGATGGCGGTGGGGCAGGGAACCTAAAAGCGTTCTACAGCCATTAAGATCAAGGGGTTTGTTAAAGGGTAGAGTTCTTGTACCCCTAATAATACCCCTAAAAAAATGATTATAAAATAGGCAATATTTTATTTGAAATTATTTATCTACCTGTTTAACGCTGGTAAAGAAAAACGGGAAGTTTCAGGTAGTTCGAGCTGAGAGCCGACTCAAGGAAAGGTTTTGATTAAGAGATGTCTTCAATGTTTGAAAGAGATGGCTGACAAATCAAATCAAAAAAAATTGTAAGAACGGCAAAAAAGTTATGCGGAAATGAGCGTTAATGAAAATGATATAAAATCAATAAAGGCTACAAAAGCCACGCGCCAGAGACCATGGATTTTGCAGCCAAGTTTCTTGAAAAATGAAATTAGTTGTCTGGATTAGTATCGACTACTTGTTTCCATTTGCGGCCTTTACTTGACGAAGGCGGGGCAGGTTCCCCTCTTACCATCGTAGCTCTTCGCTTTCCATCGCTATAAATTCCTGAATCCGGTACTTTTTGTCCGGGTTTAACAGTGGGCTTTTTTCGACCATTCACAGTGCTTACCTCTTTAGATAATGAAAATGTATAGTTTTATGCGTATACTAAGAGGCATGACGGGCCGCAACTCCCGCCATGCTGGCTAGTTTAAGGGCTACTAGCGGTGGTATTCCAAGCCACACTAATAACCTCCTTTCTGGTCAGAGCCGCCAGAATCGGCGTCGCAGACAAGCAACGTTGCACTGAGGGGCTGCTGTCACAGTCCCCTTATTTTTCAGTCACTCCGTTTTTTTTCACAAATTGGCAAATTAATTCATACACAGTGACGTCAAAATCATCAAACGCCGCTATTTTAACCGATATTGCAGTTTTAGGTCTAATTATATTTTTATTTATTCTAAAATAATATAGAAGAATGGTTGATAGCTCATTGTAAAAAAAGTTTATTTAGGGTACTGGAGCATTAAGTCGTTAATATTAAAAGGAAATTTTCTGACGAATTGCGCATGTTTCTGAATATAAAAATATTCAAATAATAACTATGGGTTATAAATAGATGTCCGGGGTGGGGTTTTATCTAACCTTGGCACGATCAAATATTAGTTTCGCTTCGCGACTCTTCCCGTTACATTGACTGCTCTTTACTCTTTACCGGACTTGCATGGTCGGGAAATTTACTTCGAGTTTATCGCTTAGTCCTTATGCTTTTTGAGCCAAAAACTGTGTTTGGTTGTTTTTTGAACGTGTAGGGGTATCTGTTTTATAGGTATTGAAATGTACCCCTGTATGTACCCTGGTAAATTGGAAAAGTGACATTGGTATTGGTTTGTAGAGGAGTGTGAATCCCTTTTAAATTAAGGCAAAGGGATTAGGTTAGACGGTGTCTGGCGGTGGGGCAGGGATTCGAACCCTGGGAACCTCGCGGTTCAACGGTTTTCAAGACCGCCGCTTTCGACCACTCAGCCACCCCACCGGAAGGACGCGATTATACATGGCCTATCGCGAGGGACAAGCTTCGCGATAGGCATTTAACGAATTTTTAGCTTTGTCCGGCCTCAGTTGTTTTGTTCAATTCTCCCTGGTTTTCTTCTTCACTAAGCCCGTTTTCTTGAGTCTGCGACTCAAGCTGTGATTCAAGCTTTTGACTGGCGCGCGCTGCGCGAGGATCATTTGCAGGGCGTGCTAAATCACGAGGCTGTCTGGAAATTTCGGGTGCTTCACGGGTATCCAATGGACGTGACATTTTTACATCCAACATGACATTGGAAACAAAGGCCTCTGTAACAGGTTTTGGACTTGAGCGCGGGTCGTTAGATGGGCGAATGTAGGGCTTTTTATCCAACTCGACATTGTTTTCTTCTTGCTTAGCTGTGGATTGAACCGTCTCTTCTTGTGTGCCACTTACCGATTCAAGGTTTTCTTCGTTAGTCTCTCTCGCAGAAGTATTTTTCGGCTCGCTGACAGGCTCGTCAACGCTTGAGATTGCATCTTTTGGCTCTTTAATCTCAATCTTTTCGGACTCAAGATCAGTATCATTACTCGCGTTGGTGATTTCATTTTCCTTAACAGCAGCCACCTCAAGCTCAACACTTGCAGCAGCATACGAGTCGATTGCCTCGTGAAGTTGGGTGTCATTTGCTACTTCACTTGCAATGTTTTCGCTTAGGGTTTCAGATCTAGTCGGGCGTGATTCCACTTGCTGGTTAGGTGTCAGAATTTGTTCTGCTTGATCAATTGCCTCATTAACTTGTTTGGACAAACTTTCTGCGCTGGCTTTGTCTTCAGAACTTGCTCCCTTATTCGAATTGAGTTCAGCATTTGGCGGCGCGACGACTGGGCCGCGCTGACGTTGCTGATTGCGAGATCGACGGTTAGAGGGTCTTTTTGCTGGACGCTCCGATTGATTATCAGTGTTCTCGGCTTGAGTAGCTTGTTCGGCTGTATTTGAATTTTTCTCCGGACGTTCGCGACGATTCCTGCGCTTGTTATTACGCTCATTGCTGTTGCGTTCATTTTTCTGTCTGGGAGATCTGGTATTAGCTTCCTGATTTTTGTTCTCTTCAGTGCTTTCACCTTCTCGCTTACTTTTTAAGTTATCAACAATTTCATTTTCGCGACCACGACGATTGTTGGGTGTGCTGCGTCGAGAGTTGCGGTTTTGTTTGCGATTAGTTTTACGTTTGTTTTGATTGTAATTGCGATTACTCTTAGTGCGTCGTTTATTTGGCTGAGGTTTAAACAATTTCGCGAGTGCAGAAAATATCTTTGCAAATAAACCAGGTTCTTTTGGTGGTTCGGGTGCAGGTTGAGCAGGTGGAATGGCCTGAACAGCAGGTTTGGGTGCTACGATTGCTTCAGGATTTTCCTTGATTGATTCATCCGAATTTTCTTCATTGGCAAATTCGATTTTATAACTGGTTTCAGCGGACTCAACATCGTCATCGCGTAAGCGCAGCACTTCGTAGTGAGGCGTGACCATTTCCTTGTTAGGCAGTACCACAACACGAGTGTCATGCCGATTTTCAATACCTGAAATCGTTTTGCGTTTTTCATTCAATAAGTAGGTTGCCACTGGAACAGGAACTGTTGCTCGAATTTCAGCACTGCGTTCTTTTTGTGCTTCTTCCCCTATTAGTCGCAAAATTGCCAGCGCAATGGATTTCGTATCGCGGATCGTCCCTTGTCCTAAGCAGCGAGGGCAGACTTTGGAAGTGGTTTCTCCGAGTGAAGGTCGCAAGCGCTGACGAGACATCTCAAGCAAGCCAAAGCGAGAAATGCGACCAATTTGTACACGAGCACGATCCATTTCCAGGGCTTCGCGCATGCGGTTTTCAACTTCACGTTGATTACGCACAGGTTGCATATCGATAAAATCTATTACAACAAGTCCGCCCATATCACGCAGCCTAAGCTGCCGTGCAATTTCGTCTGCTGCTTCGAGGTTGGTGGCCAGCGCGGTTTCTTCGATATCGCCACCTTTGGTCGCGCGAGAAGAATTAATATCGATACTAATTAAAGCTTCAGTGACATCAATAACTATGGCACCACCCGAAGGCAGTTTTACTTCGCGTTCGAAAGCTGTTTCGATTTGACCTTCAATTTGGAAACGGTTGAACAAGGGTAAAGAGTCTTCATAGAACTTAACCTTGCTGATGTACTTTGGCATAACTTGCTGAATGAAGCCCATTGCCAGGTTATAGGATTCGAGATTGTCTACAATGACTTCGCCAATATCCGGTCTTAGGTAATCGCGAATTGCGCGAATGATCACGTTGCTTTCCTGAAAGAGAAAGTGAGGTGCAGGCTTTTCATCAGCGTGGGTTTTGATGGAGTCCCAAAGCTGCAAGAGATAGTTTAAATCCCATTGAAGCTCTTCCGGGCTGCGGCCTACACCTGCTGTGCGAACAATCACACCCATGCCGCGCGGTACTTCGATACTATCCAGTGCTTCTTTTAAATCAGATCGTTCATCACCTTCAATACGTCGTGAAATGCCGCCCGCGCGCGGGTTGTTGGGCATCAGTACTAAATATCGACCAGCAAGACTGGTAAAGGTGGTAAGGGCTGCGCCTTTATTGCCGCGTTCTTCTTTATCAATCTGAACCAGGACTTCCTGGCCTTCCTTAATCACATCCTTGATACGAATACGGCCATCCAGATCTTTCGGGTTCTTTTGAAAGTATTCGCGAGCAATTTCTTTTAAGGGGAGAAAGCCGTGCCGACTTCCTTCTTCATATTCGACAAACGCTGCTTCGAGGGAGGGTTCAACTCGGGTGATTTTGCCTTTGTAGATATTGGCTTTTTTCTGAACTCGGAGTCGGTTTTCGATATCCAGGTCATAAAGCCACTGTCCGTCGACCAAAGCGACGCGCATCTCTTCCGGCTGAGTTGCATTTATAAGCATTCTTTTCATTTGTTTTCATCTCTGCATTGCGCGGAGACTGTGCCTGTGAAACACAAATTTAGCGAAAAGACAAAACGAGCTCACGCGCCCCAAAGAGGCACGGATTAATTATCGTGAATATAAAGAACAGCTTGAAGAAGGGTGTTTCTCATTAAATTCTTTAATTCCTTTATTCTTTTCCTTATATGGCTAACAAACAGTTGGTTATTGAGTGGGTTTGTGATTTCAGCAAAAGCTAAAACTGCACCTCATATCCACACTTTTTATCCAAACCATGTCGACTGAGTCGACGGGCCATACAACTAAATTCTTGTTCGAATCGCAATCTTTTCCAGGTGCTTGTGTGCGGCGCTTGTTTGTTTTTGATCGCGAGCTGTCTATTTTCGAGCTATATGCGATCTTTTCGGCGCGGCCTCACTGTCTATTAACTGACAAGTGCGCAAGACCAGAATGTTTATTACAACAGGCGCAGTTCATGCGCATTTTTTGTTACTCAAATCGCTCAATCACTCTTCATTTTGTGATCGGGCACCTAAACACTAATTCTCATTTGGAAACTCGGGCGTGAAGCTAATTGAGACGGTTTGTCTTTTCAGTCTTTAAAGTTCTATCTTTAAAGTGCCGTCGTTTCATCAAATGGGCCTTTCAAAGCCAGGCGAGCTGCAAGGGAATATAGCAGTTATCCACAAGCCTTTCAATTTTTAAGTTAAAATAGCCAGTCTATCTTTATGATATTTAAGGAAGTTTTCTCTTTGCACGGTGTATCTCAGTCTGTTCAACATTTCACTATTTCGGAAGAAGAAGCTGGCCAACGCCTGGATAATTACCTGCTGCGTTGTCTTAAAGGTGTCCCAAAGTCATTGATTTATCGGGTAATTCGCAAGGGGGAGGTACGCGTAAATAAGGGGCGCGCGAAGCCCGAAAAGCGCCTGATGCCGGGTGACGTAGTGAGAATCCCGCCGCTGAGACTGGGTGAAGAAAAGCCCAAAGCGGCGCCAGGAGCGGGGTTAATTAAACTTCTGGAGAATGCCATTTTATTGGATCACAAAGATTTCCTGGTTATTAACAAACCTGCAGGCCTAGCAGTACATGGCGGTAGTGGCGTGAATTTGGGTTTGATTGAAGCTTTGCGGCAGATGTGGCCAAAACAACCCTATCTGGAACTGGTTCATCGCCTCGACAGAGAAACATCCGGTTGTATTTTGGTGGCAAAAAAGCGTTCTAGTCTTAGATACTTGCAGGAGTTGTTCCGTGGGCGCAAGCAGGTGCGCAAGACCTACCTCGCTTTGGTTAAGGGGCAATGGCCCAGCCAATTGAGATTTGTAGACTCTCCATTGGAGCGACTGGAAACCGCAAGTGGGGATCGGATCGTTAAAGTAAGGGAGAGCGGTAAACCCGCAAGCACTGAGTTTAGATTGATGGAACGTTTTGCAAACACCAGCCTCATTAAAGCTGAACCTCTCACTGGCAGAACCCATCAGATTCGGGTGCATGCACAGTATTCCGGGCATCCCTTGGTGGGCGATGAAAAATATGGTGATGATGATTTTAATAAGCTTATGAAAGACTCGGGTGTAAAAAGGCTATTTCTTCACGCTTTGAAATTGCAATTTTCTTCACCCACAAATGAACAGTTTGAAATTGAAGCACCACTGTCTGCTGACCTTGAGCAGGTGCTGAAGCAACTTAAACGGGAGTAGGCGGTGCTTTATATTTTTGATTGGGACGGCACGATCAGTGATTCTGCAGCAAAGATTGTTCGTTGTATGCAGGTCGCAGCAGCGCGCGCAGGAGCCGAACCTCAAACGGACGCAGCGATAAGAAACATTATCGGTCTGGGTATGCCAGAGGCATTGCAAACCCTTTACCCGAATCTGGACCAGGAGGCAAAGGAAAGGATTCGGATTGAGTATTCGCTTTATTTTAAAGAGGAGGACACGGTTCCTTCTCCCTTTTTTGAAGGTGCAATGGACACCATGGAGCGCCTGCGCGAAGACGGTTATCTTCTGAGTGTGGCAACAGGCAAAAGTCGGAATGGTTTGGATAGAGTGCTGGCACGTTTGGGATTAAGTTCGTTTTTTCATACTAGCCGGTGTGCTGATGAAACAGCATCCAAACCTCAGCCCTTGATGATTCACGAGATATTGGAAGAGCTCAAAGTCCCGGCTGCGCAAAGTGTCATGGTTGGAGATACCGAATACGACATGGCGATGGCAAAGGCTGCTGGTGTGAACCGTATCGCCGTGAGCTTTGGTGCCCACCATATTGATCGTCTAAAAACCTATGATCCGGTTATGTGTGTGGATAACTTTGCTGACATTCTCAATTGGCGCTTTGCAGCAGCGGGTTGAATCCATCCTGAATCAGGAATTGGTTGAGCAGAATCATTGGCAGGCCAATCAGCGCACTCGGATCTTCGCTCTTTATGCTTTGAAAAAGGCTTATGCCCAAACCTTCACATTTAAAACTGCCAGCACAATCCAGTGGCTGTTCAAGCCGAACATAGCGTGTAATCTCCAACTCTGACAGCTCCCTAAATAGCACATCAGTCTTCACAGAACCCAGGTATTTTTGCTGACTTTCAGTGTTATAGACGCAGAGCGCGCTGAAAAATGTCACGGTTTTTCCACTACAAGCCTCAAGCTGTTCTATTGCTCTTGCTTCCGACAGGGGCTTACAAAGGTTTGGAGCAGAGAAGGTATTAGCCTCCGGTTTCTGGTATAGGCAGGCAGTTTGGTCTCCTGCAATAACCAGGGAATTTCCTGTCAATTTGCTCGCTACCGCTTCAGCTTTAAGGCGCGCGAGGCGCTCTGCAGTTTGTTGGGCGTTTTCGCCCTGCAGGGGGTTTTCGTTAATTGCGGGTGTAACACAGGTAAAAGCGCAACGAAGTTGCTCCAATTGGGCTCTTCGATAGGGTGAAGTGGAAGCGAGAACAAGGGGAAGCGTCATGATTATCGAAGTAATGTCGGCTCTTTGTCTAAAATCGGGCATTCTCATGCCTAAAAGCCTTAAAAATCAACGATTTTTCTTTGACAGTGTATAGGCAACTCCTTAGAATCGCGCGCTTATGTCAGAGGGCACACATTCAAATCGGTTACCGCGTTTGATCGAGCCGGCAAAGCTCGCCCAACAAGAACTGGAAATCGTGGGGTTCGTGCCAGCTTCCGAGCTCAAGAGAGTCTCAGCCGAAGTCCTGGATATTGACGATGTGCAGTGCCAGTTGAGTTTCAAGGTAGACGAGCAGTATCGGCGCTTGGCAAGTGGAAAACTGACAACGAAAGTAGCACTGGCCTGCCAACGGTGTTTGGAAGCAGTGGATCACGATATCGCTTGTGATGTAAAGGTCGCGATTATTGGTGATGAGGCAAAAGCGAAAAATTTGCCAACGTGGTTAGACCCCTGGATAGTTGAAGGGACTGAAGCTAACCTTTACGAATTTGTTGAGGACGAAATACTGTTGAACCTTCCTCAATTTGCTTGGCACGAGAAAGATTGCATAGATCCAGCGTTGTATTCCAGTGGAGAAATTCCACTTGAAGAAGAAGAGACCTTAAAAAAGGACAATCCTTTTCAAATGCTGGAAAAGCTAAAAAGTAAAGATTAAACCGGAGTATATTATGGCTGTACAACAAAATAGAAAAACGCGCTCGCGTCGTGGTATGCGCCGTTCGCATGATGCCTTGGGTGGCTCGACGCTGTCTACTGACGCAACCACCGGTGAAAAGCATCGCAGACACCACATCACTGCTGATGGATTTTACCGCGGTCGTAAAGTTGTCGACATTGCTAGCGCAGCAGACGACGACGAGTAAGTTTGTCGCAAGGCATTCGACTATCAGTTGATGCGATGGGCGGGGACTATGGTCCCCGTCTTTCCGTTGCGGCTGTCCTCTCTTTTCTCACTTCCCATACCGATACTCATATTCAACTTTTTGGCGACAAAAGTGCTATCGAGGCGCAAATTGGCCAATCGGTTATTCCCGCCACCTTAAAAATTGTTCATGCAGAACAACAAGTTGATATGGCTGAAAAACCCGCAAAGGCTTTGAGACATAAAAAACAGTCTTCAATGTGGTTAGCAATAGAAAGTGTTGCAAATGATCAGGCGGATGGCTGTGTCAGTGCTGGTAATACGGGTGCACTGATGGCAATGAGCCGCCATTTGATCAAAACCATTGAAGGCATTGATCGCCCAGCGATTTGTAAGCCAATGCCAACAGCGGGTAGAAGTTCTTATTTGTTGGATTTGGGTGCAAATCTGGATTGCCCCGCCGAGCAACTTCTGCAATTTGCGATTATGGGTTCTGCCTTGGCAAAAGTAGGGGGAAGAGAGCGACCGGAAGTGGCATTGCTAAATATTGGTTCTGAGCACACAAAAGGCAGTGAAGAAATTCAGAGAGCGGCAGAATTGATACAGGCCAATCAAGCGCTGGTTTTCAAAGGCTTTATTGAAGGCGATGAACTTTATTCAGGAAAAGTGGATGTGGTTGTCTGCGACGGTTTTATTGGCAATGTTGCCTTAAAAGTCAGTGAAGGACTTGCACGTTTTGTATTTAGTAGTCTGCAAGATTACTTGCGAACAAATAGGTTTAAGCGCTTTGTCGTATTTTTGGTTCGACCATTATTTTTAGCTTGGAGCAATCGATTTAATCCCTCCAGTTATAATGGTGCAATTTTGCTGGGCTTGAAAAAAGTGGTGATTAAGAGTCATGGCAGCGCAAGTGAATCCGGATTTGTAAAAGCGCTTGAGACTGCGCGCGAACAAGTTATTAATAATATTCCATCACAAATCGAAAATTATTTAAGGTAAGTTATGAGTATTGCATTTGTTTTTCCTGGGCAAGGTTCACAAAAAGTTAGCATGTTATCTGACTTTTACGAAAACCAAATTTTTATTGAGACATTTGCAGAAGCGTCTCAAGAACTATCTTACGACTTACTTCAATTGGCGAAGGAAGGACCTCAGGAAGAAATGAATTTAACGGAAAAAACACAACCTCTTTTATTGTGTTCCAGTGTTGCGCTTTGGAGAATATGGAAGGAAAAAGGTGGGACTTTGCCGAGCTACATGGCGGGGCACAGTTTGGGAGAATGGTCAGCGTTGGTTTGTGCAGATGTTGTTGATTTTAGCGCGGCAATTCAGCTGGTACGGGCCCGCGGTCAATTTATGCAAGAAGCTGTACCTGTAGGCAAGGGCGCGATGGCTGCTATTATTGGTTTGGAAGATGCGGTTGTTGAGGAAATTTGCACGCAAGCGACCAGCAGCGGAGAAATTTGTTCTGCGGTTAACTACAACTCGCCAGGGCAGTTAGTGATTGCTGGAAGCAAATTGGCAGTTGAAAATGCCATAGAAGCTTGTAAAAAAGCGGGAGCAAAAAGGGCTTTGGCCTTGCCGGTCAGTGCGCCATTTCATACTGCACTGATGAAACCGGCTGCGGACAAGCTTTCGGCAAAGGTGGAGGATACTGAATTTCGTTCTCCGCAAATTCCAATTGTGCACAATGTGCATGCGAAATCAGAATCTGATTCTCAGAAGATGAAGGAAATAATGATTGAACAAATTTATTCTCCGGTGCGCTGGGTGGCTTGTATTAATTTTTTAAATGCAGCAGGAGTCAGTCGTACGGTTGAATGTGGCCCCGGTAAAGTACTAAGTGGACTTATCAAACGTACACAAAAAGAATTACAAAATTTAAATACTGAAACTGAGTCTTCACTGAACGAAGCAGTGCAAGCCTGTTTATAGGTTGAAAAGAAATTAGTAAAGTCACCAGAGCAAGGAATAAAAATGAGTATCGAAAATAAAATAACAATTGTGACTGGAGCAAGTCGGGGAATTGGGGCAGCTATCGCCGACGTACTTGGATTGAAAGGTGCAACAGTAATTGGAACAGCTACAAGCGAAAAAGGAGCTCAAGCAATCACCGCAAGGATGGCCGAAAAGGGTATTCAGGGAGAGGGGATGGCACTCAATGTAGTTGATGCAGAATCGGTAAAGCAATTTATTGAGGCCGTTCAGGAAAAATACGGGGCACCACAAATATTGGTTAATAATGCGGGTATAACAAAAGATAATATTTTGATGCGCATGAGTGATGACGAATGGTTTGATGTCATCAATACAAACCTGAGTGCGATCTATCGACTCAGCAAAGCCTGCTTGCGTGGCATGATGAAAGCGCGCTGGGGTCGTATCGTCAATATCAGTTCAGTTGTGGGTCAAATGGGGAATGCAGGACAGACCAACTATTCCTCTACCAAAGCCGGCGTGATGGGTTTTACGCGTTCGCTTGCCAAAGAAATTGGATCACGAAATATTACCGTGAATGCGGTTGCGCCAGGTTTCATTGATACTGATATGACGAAAGACTTACCTGAAGATCAAAAGAGTGTAATGCTTGCCTCAATTCCTTTGGGAAGATTAGGGCAGCCTGATGAAATAGCAAAAGTTGTGAGTTTTCTATGCAGCGATGATTCAAGCTATATAACGGGTGAAACAGTGCATGTAAATGGTGGGATGTACATGTGTTAAATGCCGAATAAGTCTTTGATATTTAAGAATAAATTATAATAATTTCAAGAAATTTTCCGCGAAAAGTTACAACACGAAGAAAATAGGGTTAAAATGCGCGCTCGAAGCGGCCGGATAGTGGCCTAGCGCGCTTTTACGCAGCTTTATGCGTATTTTAGTAACAACAACAGTAACAGTAATTTAAGACATCAAAAAGTCTCCAGGAGTTAATGAAAATATGAGCAGCATTGAAGAACGCGTGAAGAAAATCGTCGCTGAACAGCTCGGTGTTAAAGAAGAAGAAGTAAAAGCCGAAGCATCCTTCGTTGACGATCTGGGGGCAGATTCCCTGGATACTGTTGAGTTGGTAATGGCTCTGGAAGAAGAGTTTGAAACTGAAATTCCAGACGAAGAAGCGGAAAAAATTACAACCGTTCAACTCGCTATCAACTACATCAACGAAAATCTGGCTTAATTCAGCCTTATTGTTGAACCAGTTTCTAAAAGCCGTATCTATGTAAAATAGTGCGGCTTTTGTCTTATGGGGAGTTAATACTTGCAAGATAATGAAATATCTTACAGGGCTTGAATCCCTATATTTGTTATTTGTTTTTGTTCACGAAATGAAAGTGGAAAAAGTGAGCAAGAATCGAATTACAAATAGTTTCCGTAATAAAATAGCTCTAATATACATTAGCGCCAAGCGATACCATCAAAACAAGTAGCTTTTAGAAGCATTGAAAATAGAAGCGTTGAAGACTTTGTGAAAAGTAATCTTTGGAGGATTAAGTGAGTCGAGCTCGTGTTGCAGTGACAGGTTTGGGCATGGTCAGTTCCCTGGCTCACAATGTGGAAGACACTTGGCAAGCCATTCTTCAAGGCAAAAGTGGAATTCGACCCATAAGCTCTTTTGATGCATCAGCATTTTCTACGCGTATTAGTGCTTCCGTCCAAAATTTCGATGTTTCTCCTTATCTTGAAGAAAAGGAAGCGCGAAAAATGGACGTATTCATTCAGTATGGCATGGCGGCCGGCATACAGGCAGTTCAGGATTCTGGCATCGAAGTGAATGATGATAACGCCGCGCGCATTGGCTGTGTTATTGGTTCAGGTATCGGTGGACTGGGTTCGATTGAAGATACCGCAATCACCATTCGAGATCGAGGGCCAAGACGGGTATCTCCCTTCTTTGTGCCTGGCGCGATTATTAATATGATTGCGGGAAATTTATCGATTCGCTTTGGATTTAAAGGTCTAAATTTAGCAGTGACTACGGCGTGCACTACTGGTACACACAGTATTGGCTTGGCGGCACGCGAGATCATTTATGGCCATGCAGATGTCATGATCGCCGGTGGGGCGGAAATGGCGACCACCCCGGTTGGCATCGGCGGTTTTGGTGCAGCGCGCGCACTATCAAAACGCAATGATGAACCGGAAAAAGCAAGTCGTCCCTGGGATAAACAGCGCGATGGATTTGTTCTTGGTGATGGTGCAGGGATTATGGTGCTAGAAAATTATGATCACGCAGTTAAACGTGGTGCGAAGATCTATGCGGAGCTCTCCGGTTTTGGCACTAGCGGTGACGCTTTTCATATTACTTCTCCGTCTGGTGCCGGTGCTGAACTCAGTATGCGCAATGCACTTGCCGATGCAGGTTTGTCGGCAGAAGCAGTTAACTATGTCAATGCCCACGGCACTTCAACGCCCGCAGGCGATGCAGCTGAGTGTGAAGCTCTAAAAGGCGTATTTGGAGAGCACGCTTATAAATTAGCAGTTAGCTCAACAAAATCAATGATTGGCCATTTGTTGGGAGCGGCTGGAGCTGTCGAGGCCATTTTTACAGTCTTATCTGTGCGAGATCAAATTGCTCCCCCCACAATTAACCTGGATGAGCCGGATGAGGGTTGTGATTTGAATTTTGTTCCGCATGCAGCCCAGAGAATGCCTATTGATGTGGCAATCAGCAATTCATTTGGTTTTGGTGGCACAAATGGCACCTTGCTATTTAAAAAGTGTCAGTGAGCGGTCTTAAACAACGCCTGATTTTAATTTTATCCCTCTGCCTACTTGGTGGGTTTCTTATTATCGGCGTGTGTCTTTACTGGTTTAATCACTGGATACACAAAGAAGTCCAGATTCAGGAAGCGCATCGAGTGCTCACGCTGCCAAAAGGCAGTTCACTTCATCAAACGGCACAACGACTTCATGAGCAGAATATTATTGCAAGGCCGGGTCTTTGGGTTCGCTACGCGCAATTAAGAAACCTACATCACATCAAAGCTGGGGAATATAAAATCCCCGAGAAAATTAGCCCCTATGCGCTGTTGGAATTAATAAACAATGGTGAAGTTATTCAGTACCAAATTACCTTCGCAGAGGGCTTAAATCTCAAGGAGTGGCTTGCACTGATTCATGTCGATGCAAGAATAAAAAATACGCTGGTTGGCTTGAATGAGGCAGAGATTATTTCCGCGCTCAATTTGGACGTCGAACACCTCGAAGGTTGGTTTTTTCCCGATACCTATAACTGGATCGCTGGCGATACAGATAAATCTCTTTTATTAAAAGCACACACTAAAATGCGCAAAGTTTTGCAAGAGGAGTGGGAAGGACGTGTCGAGGGGCTTCCGTATAAGAATGCTTACGAAGCTTTAATTATGGCCTCAATTATTGAAAAGGAAACTGGCGCTCCACACGAGAGAGGGGAGATTGCTGGTGTATTTGTGCGGAGATTGGCATTGGGTATGCGTCTACAGACAGACCCGACAGTAATTTATGGGATGGGAGAGCGTTACGCCGGGAACATTACACGTAGGGATTTAAAAACAGCGACGCCTTATAATACTTATGTGATAAAAGGGCTGCCCCCAACACCCATTGCCATGCCTGGTCAGGCAGCCATTCACGCAGCACTGCAACCTGCCGAAGGAACAAGTTTATATTTTGTGGCGCGGGGTGATGGCACTCATGTCTTTTCTGACACTGTTGAAGAACACAACGAGGCAGTGAAAAATTATCAACTGAAAAGAAAACGTGATTATCGATCTTCGCCAAATCCGTAAGAGAAAAAATTGGAATCTGTAATGAGAGGTAAATTTATAACGCTCGAGGGAACTGAAGGAACGGGTAAATCCACCAACCTCGTTTTTATTAAAGAACACATTGAAGCCGCGGGTATTGAATTGGTGGTTACCCGCGAACCTGGTGGTACACCTCTGGCCGAAGAAATCCGTGATTTGCTGCTCGCCCCTCGGGACGAAGTAGTAGACGCAAATGCGGAATTATTGCTTATTTTTGCGGCCCGAGCGCAACACCTCAAAAAGGTGATTGAACCCGCCTTGAACGAAGGGAAATGGGTGCTCAGTGATCGCTTTACGGATGCGACTTATGCTTATCAAGGTTTCGGACGAGGCTTATCAATAGACTTTATCGTTCAGCTAGAAGAAAGTGTGCAACAAAGCGTGCATCCTGATTTAACTTTTTATCTGGATATCGATGTTACCGAGGGACTGAGTCGCGCTAAAAAACGCGCTGCATTGGATCGCTTTGAGCTGGAGGAAGTGGCCTTTTTCGAACGAGTGCGCAAAGGCTATCACCAACGTATCGCAGCGAATCCCAAGCGTTATTGTCAAATTGATGCGGGGCAGGCGTTGCCAGCTGTACAAGCAGATATTTCCCATGCGCTCAATCGCTGGTTGGATCCGCTAAAACGGAAGTCTTCCTAAAACTTATGCTTGATACTACGCTCACGTTTCCTCCTTTTCCCTGGCAGCAGGACGCCTGGAGTAAACTGGTAGCGCTCAAGACTCGCAGGCGTTTGCCGCACGCGTTTTTATTAACGGCGGACAGCGGACAAGGAATAGAAAAATTCGCGCTGGCAGTGAGTCACTATCTCTTATGTGCCGATCCAAATGTTGAGGGTCAGATTTGCGGTAGATGCAAGGCATGCCTGCTTTTAAAGGTCGGTAGCCACCCGGATTTAAAAGTCTTAAGCCCCGAAGAAAAGAGCGAGCAGATAAGAATTGATCAGATAAGAGAACTCAATCATTTTCTATCGCAAACGGCGCAACAAGCGACTTGGAAAATTGCCGTCCTGACGCCAGCGCACGCCATGAATCAGAATGCAGCAAATGCCCTGCTAAAAAACCTTGAAGAACCCGGCCGAGACACACTATTTATTCTGGTAAGTGATCAAGCAAATAAAATCATGCCGACTATTCGTAGTCGTTGTCAGTTACTGAGCATGCACTGTTCTGACAAAGCCCTTGTGTACGCCTGGCTGCAAGGGCAGGGTCTAAAAATGCCGGAAAGTTATGCCGTGCGCTTGGGTTTGCGCCCCTTAACGATTTTGCAATGGTTTCATGAGGGAAAGTTTGAGGACGAACAAAAAATCATCAAGGATGTCCAGCAGCTCCTGAAGAAGCAAACAACAATGTCTGCACTTAGCAAGAAATGGTCAGTTGAGGATCCCAAAGAGCTGGTGCAGGCCCTTCAGTATTGGTTGGAAAAAGAAATATCAAACTTGAGCCAAAGGGCCGAAAGCGAGACCTTGCTCAGACTTCTGTTTTTAGAGTGTGATCGATTGCGCCAAAAACGTGCATTACTTTCCAGTAGCGCTAACATTAACTCAAGTTTGTTGATCGATGAGCTTGTGTATGATTTAACAAAATTGTCACAAAATGGCCTGCAATTTGATCTGAGCTGACTGGGGAGATTTTTCCACCAAAGGGTAGTAGACACAGGCGACGTTTTTGACTAATGTTGTTCCCCGATAACATTAAGCATCTGTTAAGTTGTTAATCAGAGGTGAATATGAAAGGACTGGGTGGCGCGGCGCGCAATGGCATATTGTCTCTCACTATTCGAGACAAAGCCGTCCTGTATGCAGCCTATATGCCCTTCGTTGAACATGGTGGCTTATTTATCCCCACCAATAAAAGTTACAACTTGGGCGATGAAGTCTTTATGCTATTGAGCCTGATGGATGAAGCAGAAAAAATTCCTGTTGCTGGAAAAGTGATTTGGATTACCCCCCGAGGCGCTCAGGGTAATCGCGCAGCCGGAATAGGCGTACAATTTAGTGGCGAAGACGATATTGCAAATAATAAAATTGAAACTTATCTCGCCGGTTCCTTAGAGTCTGATCGACCGACTCACACCATGTAAACCTGGTGATCAGGTATTACACAATTTAAATTCTTTTTATGTTAGTAGACTCGCATTGCCATCTGGACAGATTGGATCTTTCCGCTTATGAAAATGGATTGCGCGGTGCTGTAGATGCTGCCGCTGCGCGCGGGATAAGCACTATGCTATGCGTGTGTATTAGCGAAGAAAATAAAAATGCGGTTATACAAATTGCGCAAGATTTTCCCACAATATTTGCTTCTGTGGGTGTCCATCCATCAGATGTGAATGAAAAAGTGGTAAGCAAGGATACGCTGGTAGAGTGGGCACAGTCGCCTAAAGTGATCGCTTTGGGAGAAACTGGCTTGGATTACTACTATTCCAAAGACAAAGCAGAATTGCAAAAAAGCAGCTTTAAAAATCATTTAATTGCAGCTAAACAATTAGATTTACCGGTTATCGTTCATTCACGTGATGCACGCGCAGATACTTTGAGTTTAATTGAAGAGTTTGCATCTCGTGAATCGGCGGGTGTATTACACTGTTTTACTGAAAGTTGGGAAATGGCCAAGGCTGCACTGGATATGAATTTCTATGTTTCGATTTCCGGGATAGTGACATTTAAAAATGCGAGCGAGCTGCGAGAAGTGGTGAAAAAAATCCCCCTGGACCGCTTGCTAATAGAAACGGATTCGCCTTACCTGGCTCCTGTGCCTTTTAGAGGGAAATCTAATGAACCTAAATATGTGAGAGAAGTGGCTGAATATATTGCTGAGTTGCGTGGTTTGGATTTGGAAGAACTGGCCAATATCAGCACAGAAAACTTTTTCAGATTATTTAACAAAGCGAAATGACAAACGGAGAATCATTAATGCAACAAAAAATTCAAACGATGTTGCAAATGCAGGAAGCCATGAATGAAAAAGTTCATGCAAATTGGGTTGCTCAAAATTTTGAATGGTATCGCGCTATTTGGATTGAAGCGGCAGAGTTGCTTGACCATTACGGTTGGAAATGGTGGAAGAAACAAGCACCGGATCGAGAGCAAGTCATTTTAGAGCTGATTGATATTTGGCATTTTGGTTTAAGTATTTTACTCAGCGCTGGCAATAATCATAAGGACATTGCCATCGAAGTTGAAATGGCTTTAAAACCGTTTGAGACCGATAAAGATTTTCGTTTGTTGCTAGAGGATTTTGCTTTGACAACCTTGCAAACAAAACAATTTGATTTATCTGGCTTTGCAACACTTATGCAAGCGATGCAACTGGATTTTGTCAATCTCTATCGAACCTATGTGGGTAAGAACGTGCTCAATTTTTTTCGTCAGGATCATGGCTATAAAGACGGCAGCTATATAAAAATTTGGAGTAATAGAGAGGACAATGAGCACTTGGTCGAGGTGGTCGCTGATTTAGACGACAATCGACCCGATTTTAGGGAGGCGATTTACGATGGGCTGGAAGCGCGTTACCCAAAATCGTAAATCGGCAGGTCTTCATCGTTCGAAAGGGATGAAATTTCTGCGTAAGACTTTATAATTGCGCTCCATTCGCCCCTCCTGATCAATATTCACAAACTCAACTTAAATGGAGAAATTCTAGTGAAAGCACCCGTACGTGTCGCCGTGACAGGCGCAGCTGGTCAAATCAGTTATTCCTTGTTGTTCCGAATTGCCGCTGGTGAAATGCTTGGTAGCGATCAACCGATCATCTTGCAGTTACTGGAAATTACTCCCGCTTTGGATGCACTTAAGGGTGTGGCGATGGAACTGGATGATTGTGCTTTTCCGCTTTTGGCCGGCATAGCGTGTACTGATGATCCTAATGTGGCTTTCAAAGATGCAGAGTACGCACTTTTGGTAGGTGCGAGACCGCGAGGTGCGGGAATGGAGCGCAAGGATTTACTCGAGGCCAATGCTGCAATTTTCTCTGTGCAAGGCAAAGCAATTAATAATAATGCTTCGCGTGCGATTAAGGTTCTCGTTGTGGGAAATCCGGCAAACACCAACGCACTGATTACCCAGCGCAATGCGCCAGATATAGACCCAAGACAATTTACTGCGATGACTCGCTTGGACCACAACAGAGCGATTTCGCAACTTGCAGCCAAAGTAAATTGCACTGTGAATGACATTCGCAAAATGACTATCTGGGGCAACCATTCTTCAACACAATACCCCGATCTCTTCCACGCTTTGGCTAAGGGCAAAGTGGCAGTTGATCAAGTAGAGCGTGATTGGTATGAAAGTACCTTTATCCCCGAAGTTCAGCAACGCGGTGCAGCTATCATCAAAGCACGTGGTGCATCCAGTGCAGCTTCAGCAGCATCTGCAGCAATTTATCATATGCGCGATTGGGCTTTAGGTTCAGCCAGCGAAGATTGGGTGAGTATGGGTGTATACAGTGATGGCAGTTATGGAATTGAGGAGGGATTGATTTATTCATTTCCCTGTATTTGTCAGGATGGTGATTGGTCAATTGTAAAAGGTTTAGATATAGATGAATTTTCACATGTGAGAATGCGAGCGACTGAAAACGAATTGCAAGAAGAACGCGATGCGGTGAAATCACTTTTACCGTCTTAGTAACGAACTAATTTAGACAGTAAGGCAAATTATTATGGCTCTTGAAGCAGGAAAAAAAGCTCCGGCATTTAATCTTTCAAATCAAGACGGTAAGAAAGTAGGTTTATCCTCTTTGATCGGCGAAAAAAATGTGGTGCTTTATTTTTATCCCAAAGCGATGACCCCTGGCTGTACGGTTCAAGCCTGCGGGATCCGAGATAGCAAAAGAGCCTTTGCAAATCTTGATACTGTTGTACTGGGTGTGAGTCCAGATCCGGTGCAGAAACTTGAAAAATTCAGGGAAAAACAAGATTTAAATTTTGATTTGCTCTCTGATGAAGATCATAAAGTGGCTGAAAAATATGGTGTGTGGGACCTTAAAAAATTTATGGGTCGTGAATTTATGGGTATCTTACGAACCACATTTATTATTGGGAAAGATGGAAAAATAAAAGAAGTTTTTAATAAGGTTAATACCAAGACGCATCACGATGATGTAATCAGCTATATCAAAACAAATTTAAAATAACTCAAGGGGCTTTTAAGTCCTGCTTTTTTGTTCTTATCTAAGGTAATTGTCAGACATATCTCAGTCTTAAAAAAGAATTTAATTATAAATAATAGGGTTAATGTATTCGCAAGTTGTAAAAAACCTAGCTTCTCATAACAAATAATGCAAAATGAGACCTATACCTTAAACAAATGTATGAGATTTTGTGTGAAAGTTGGAATCCTGTCATATACTGTAGTTTGTAGTGGGCACATACCCGCATGCATGTTGGATTTGCTTGGGCTATCCAAGCGTTCACATAAGCAGGGCTATGATAAATTTCTAAATTTGTGGCAGAAGGAGTCGCTGCTATGACAGATCAGCACAGTATGCAAACGGCAAAAAAATTAACTGACCAAGCGATGTTCGCAATGGGCTCTGTAAAGACCCTGGACGAGTATCTTGAACAGGCGCGCTTACCTGAAGTTTTTGGAGTTCCCGCAAGAGTGGTTGAAGTCCTTCAGGAAAGAATCGGGCATGCTCCCTTGAGTATTGGACATATCGCTGAAGAATTGAACTTATCAAAACGCACTCTGCAAAGACGCTTGCAACAGCAAGATGTAAATTTTGCTGAATTGCGTGATCAGGTTCGGTTTCATTACTCTATCGATTATCTTATCAAGCAACATTTGAGCATCGACAGCATATCGGCATCTCTGGATTTCTCTGATAGAACAAGCTTCACCAACGCTTTTAAACGTTGGACAGGGCTATCACCAAGCACATTCCGTAAGCTGTTTCGCGATTACGTTTAATTCTTGAGTTAGATCTATTACTTAAGACGGCAGTATTTAAACACAAGGCAATAGCGACTTGTTCGCTATTGCCTTGTTTTTGTTGGTAATTTCTCTTTTCCGTCACCTTCTTTCGCGTATCCAGACCTCTTGTCTGAGCTGCCTAAAATCTGTAGAGTTAGCGCCCTTCAAACAATGACATTTCCTGAAAAAGTACAATATTGAGGTAAGACCATGGGATTTTTTATACCTGAAGCTGCAGCTCAGTCTGCGGGATCTTCGCCCGGCGGTGGCATGGGTGGGCCGTTGTTCATGATCGCAGCTATGTTCCTGTTTATGTATTTTTTAATTATTCGACCCCAGCGTAAGCGCCAAAAAGAGCATGAACAGTTGACATCCAGTTTGAGCAAGGGTGATGAAGTTGTATTAACCAGCGGCATGCTTGGTAAAATCACGGACGTCGACGATATTTATATCACTGTCGATGCGGGCAAAAATATCGAATTAAAATTCCAAAAAGTGGCCGTGCATGCGGTATTGCCAAAAGGCACCATCAAGTCAATCTAAGATGTTTCTGAGGGTAAAGCTCGCTTTACCCTCGCCGACTAAAGCGTTAACGTAGCCCTATGTTACCGCCATTTCCATCCAAGCTTCCCTTAGCCCAATTACCAAGCCCGCTTAGACCGCTAGACAGATTGTCGGAACTCTTGGGTGGCCCCAGGATCTGGATCAAAAACGACGACATGACCGGATCCACCCTTTCCGGGAACAAGGTACGAAAGCTTGAATATGTTGTGGCTCGCGCTCAGGAAGCCGCTTGCGATACCTTAATTACTTGCGGTGGGCTGCAATCCAATCATTGCCGTGCTACCGCTCTGGTTGGGGCTCAGTTGGGTTTAAATGTTCATCTTATTCTCAGAGGGCGCAATCAACAGTCCGCAGATGGGAATCTCTTACTTGATTATCTCGCGGGTGCAGCAGTTTCTACTTATAGTCCTGAAGAATATTTCGAAAATCTGGAACAGCTTTTCGCTCATTGGCGCAAGCACTATGAAGCTCAGGGCAGAAGGGTCTGGTGTATTCCAACCGGGGCAAGTGATGCCTACGGACTGTGGGGCTATATAGAGGCAAGTGTTGAACTACAGAAAGATTTTGAGAAACATCAAATTAAACCAGGCCTGCTTGTTTGTGCAACGGGATCGGGGGGAACACAAGCGGGTTTAACACTCGGCTTTGCCTTACAAAATTCACCGATATCTGTACTCGGTATGGCAGTATGTGATGATGAGAAGTATTTCTACGAAAAAGCCAGGGCCGACATAGGCGCTTGGGCAAAAACACTTGAACCGGATTATTACAATCAATATGCCGAAAAAATCTCAGGCGTAAGCATTTCGACGAATGCGAAATATATTGGCCCAGGTTACGCGCGTGCATACCCGGAAATTTACGAAACGATTCAACTTGTAGCTAATACTGAAGGCCAGGTACTCGACCCGGTTTATACTGCGAAAGCGTTTTATGGTTTATTAAGTGAAATTAAAAAAGGTAATTTGTCGCAGTACAATGACCTTGTATTTGTGCACACAGGTGGCATTTTTGGAATGTACCCCTACCGTGAAGCCTTAATGGAAAAATATCATGTCTAAAGGTTTTGGAAACAAGCTGGTTGTGTCAATTTCGTCGCGCGCACTTTTTGATCTCAGCGAAAGTCATCGGGTTTTTGAGAAAGAGGGCCTGGAGGCCTATTCAAAATATCAAATTGATCATGAAGATGTATTGCTTGAGCCAGGCGAAGCATTTCCCATGGTCGAAAAGTTGTTGAGAATAAATAAGCTGCTGGATGGAGAGCCCAAGGTTGAAGTGATATTACTCTCCAGAAATAGTGCGGATACCGGCCTGAGAATTTTCAACTCTATTAATCACTATGGACTCAATATCAGCAGGGCAGCGTTTACCGGAGGGGAAAGCCCTTATCGCTATATTTCGCCTTTTAACAGCCATTTATTTTTATCGACCGATGCGGAAGACGTAAAAAATGCACTGCAAAACGGGGTTGCCGCCGCAACACTACTGGCGTCACAAAAAGATAAAAAGAATGAGGGAGAACTGCGTTTCGCTTTTGACGGTGATGCCGTTTTATTTTCAGATGAAGCTGAGCAAGTGTTTAAAAAGCAAGGATTGGATGCATTTACAGAAAGTGAAAAAGCCGCAGCAAAAACACCTTTAAGCGGTGGACCATTTAAGCCATTTCTTTATGCCTTGCATAATTTGCAGAAGGAGTTTGCTGAAGGTCAGTGCCCAATTCGAACTGCATTGGTAACAGCACGTTCTGCACCGGCTCATGAACGCGTAATTCGAACATTGCGGGCATGGGATATCCGAATTAACGAGTCGATTTTTCTCGGGGGTTTGCCTAAAGGCGAATTTTTAAAAGCTTACGGTGCGGATGTCTTTTTTGATGACCAGGAAAGCCATTGTGATTCGGCTCGCGATCATGTAGCGACGGGTCATGTTCCCCATGGTATTGCCAATCAAAAGGTAGATGCTTCTTAAGAGATCAAATCGTTCTTACGGGATTTCGCAGCCTTGCTAACCTTGTAGTTGAAGAGTTTGCAGATCCTTAAGCGCCTCGCTGAGGCTTGTTTGCAGTAGGGACGTCAATGATTAAAAAAATTCTATTTGGTGCCGATCTCGGGCCGTTTACACCGCACATGCTCTTACATTTGGAGTCCCTGACGGAGCGATTTGGCGCAAAAATTCACGTGGTGCATGCCGTGGCACCTCTCGGTGAATTAGCTTCTGCGGTGGTGCGCAGTCGTTGTTCTGACAGTGTAAAAGCAGAAATTCTGGCGACAACACATATCACAGGTTTACTTGATACCATCAAGGAAGAAGTCTTTGAAACCTTTGCAAATTGTTGCGATGGCAGCTTGGTTGATCGAATATGTGACGTGGTAGTTGCCCCCGGTGGAGCAGCCAATCTCATACTGTTCGAGGCAGAGAAATCCGGTGCTGATTTGATTGTGGTTGGGAGTCATGGAACAGAATCAATTGATGGCAGAATTCTAGGTTCTGTTGCAACCAAAGTGTTGCAGCTTTCAAAAATACCGGTGATGCTGGTGCCGATGATGGATCCCGCTAATATGATCGGTACTACTGCTTACCCTTTACCCCGTCGCGCCTAGCCTGGAAATATTCGAGAAACTAGCCTTGAATAGTTTTAATGACTTGATCCAAAAAAGGCAAACTTAACTCCGATAATCAATAAAAGTACCGCGAGAATTGGCTGCAATATTGAATTGGGTACACGAGCGGCCAACTTGGAGCCAAAATGCACGGCCGGAACAGATCCAATTAATAAACCAAACAATAAGCCAAAATCGATGTTGTCATTCCAGAAATGACCCAAGCCAGCAATTAGCGTTAAAGGTACTGCATGGGCAATGTCAGTACCAATAATATGCAGGGCTGGAAGGCGAGGGTAAAGAATCAATAACAGCGCTGCACAAAAAGCGCCTGCGCCTACAGACGATAAAGTCACCACGACACCTAACAACATGCCGGCAACAAAGGTCACACTGAGTGCGTGTCGGTGAAACCAGGAATAGTCTTGATGGTGGCTGCTGTCATGCTCACCCAGAAGCCGTTTGCGCAATACGATGACAATCGCAGTCACAATCAACATGAACCCGAGGCTTTTATTAAGAATCGGCGCGTAGTCAAAGTCTCCGAATAAATAGCGCAAAGCATACGTTGTGGTGATTGATGCGGGGATGCTGCCAAGAGCCAAAGTAAAAACCAGTCGCCAACGGATAGTCCCTTGCCGTTGATGGGCAATCATGGCGCCAGATTTTGTGACCGCTGCGTAGAGTAGATCAGTTCCAATCGCAATTTTTGTTGGAACCCCCCAAATGATCAACAACGGAGTCATCAGGGATCCGCCTCCAACGCCTGTCATACCGACAGCGAAACCGACACCTGCGCCGGCAAGAATATAGAAAATAAGCTCCATGGAGGCCAAATGACTGCTAAATTAGTTTTTATACTGGTAAATATATGAAATTGTAACTATTCTTCAAAAGAATATTTCCTTATATTTTTATAATAAAATTGCTAAGCATAATGACCATAAGTTTTATAAAAACTGTATGTAAGACGATAAACGCGTTTGTCGTTTAAAAAACAGGCAATTTAAAACGAGCTTTTGGAACAGAACCATTATTACTGAGCCATTGAAATTGAGTCATTGAATAATTGAAATAGTCAGGTAGGACGAAAGAATGAAACTGCAGCAACTTCGTTATATTTGGGAAGTGGCCCACCACGAACTGAATGTTTCCGCTACAGCACAAAGCTTGTACACGTCGCAACCGGGAATCAGTAAGCAGATTCGCCTTTTAGAGGATGAGTTGGGGGTGGAAATATTTTCCCGAAGTGGAAAACATCTCACGCGTATCACTCCCGCTGGTGAAGCTATACTCAGAACAGCTGGCGAGATACTGCGAAAAGTTGAGAGCATTAAACAGGTCGCACAAGAGTTTAGTAATGAACGCAAAGGCAGCCTCTCAATTGCAACTACCCACACGCAAGCTCGCTATGCCTTACCCCCTGTAATTGGGTCGTTTATTGAAAAGTATCCGGACGTGTCCTTGCACATGCATCAGGGCACACCCATGCAGATTTCAGAAATGGCCGCAGACGGCACCGTAGATTTTGCGATCGCTACTGAAGCCATGGATTTGTTCAGTGATTTGATTATGCTGCCCTGCTATACATGGAACCGCTGCATACTTGTTCCCAAAAATCATGCGCTGTGTCAGCTCTCCAGTCTAAGCCTGGAAGAAGTGGCTAAACATCCTATTGTGACTTACGTATTTGGTTTTACTGGGCGTTCGAAGCTTGATGAAGCCTTTATGGAGCACGGTCTAGCCCCAAAAGTGGTGTTCACTGCCGCGGA
>JBNKVX010000030.1:0-5144 GCA_050299435.1 Cellvibrionaceae bacterium
AAAATTGATGCTCCGATGACAACAAAACCGGCATTGCGACCTGCGAGAAAGTAGTCAACACTGTCGTGCTGATTGCGCCCATACCACCATGCGAGAAAGCCAATTAAGCAAAAATAAACTCCAATGACGATCCAATCAAGTGTTGTTATTGCTGAGGTCATTTCCATAGAACGCTAACACTCCCCACCCGTATAAGCTTGAACATAAGCCACCCCGATCTATATTTGAATTATGTTAATCGGGATAGTATACAATCACTTGTGCTACAGGGAAATCTCACCCAAACGCTTTAAGACTGCCTGAACATGTCTCTACAGGAAAATTGGAGCTAACAAATGAAATCACTTTTGCTTTCTTTAGATCAGGGAACAACGAGTAGCCGTGCGATTGTATTTGATACGGATGGCAATATCATTTCTTTGGCACAGTATGAATTTACCCAGCACTATCCCCAAAATGCCTGGGTTGAACACGATCCAAATGAAATATGGCAAACGACTATTAAAGCTGCAAAAGAAGCGCTGGTAGAAGCAGAAAATAAAACGGGAAAGCAAGTTTGTGCTATTGGAATTACCAATCAAAGAGAAACTACATTACTTTGGGATCGCAATACGAGTAAGCCCATATACAATGCCATCGTATGGCAGGATCGTCGAACTGCTGACTATTGTGAACAACTTAAACAAGAAAATACTGAAAGTGATTTTGCGCGTAAGACGGGTTTATTATTAGATCCGTATTTTTCTGCAACCAAAATTCATTGGTTACTCAACAATGTAGAAGGTGCACGCCATCGCGCACAACAGAATCAATTATGCTTTGGAACTGTTGATAGCTATCTAATATTCAAACTTACCAAGGGTGCATGTCATTACACCGATGCAACCAATGCTAGCCGAACGGCACTTTTTAATATTCATACGCAAAATTGGGATGAAGATTTGCTGTCTCTTTTTGATATTCCACAAAACATACTTCCCGAAGTGCTTGATTGCGCCGATAATTATGGCGTGACTGACAAGTCGATTTTTGGTCGTGAAATTCCCATATTCGGGGTTGCCGGTGATCAACACGCGGCCGCGATTGGACAAGCCTGTTTTCAAGAGGGCGATATCAAGAGCACCTACGGCACAGGTTGTTTTGTTTTAGTGAATACAGGCCAGCGTCCACTTTTTTCCAAAAACCGCTTGCTTACTACCCTAGCCTATCGACTTCAAGGCAAAGTTACTTACGCTTTGGAAGGCTCGATTTTTATCGCCGGTGCTGCAATGCAATGGTTACGCGATGGCATGGGTCTAATCCAACACGCAAACCAAAGTACTGAAATGGCGATGTTGCTGGACAGCAATGAAGGTGTCTATCTTGTGCCAGCCTTTACTGGCCTCGGTGCTCCCTGGTGGAACCCCAATGCGCGCGGCGCGATAGTCGGATTAACCCGTGCTTCATCTCCAGCCCATTTTGTTCGCGCTGCACTGGAATCTGTTTGCTATCAGAGCCAGGATTTAATCCAGGCAATTAAAGCGGATGGCTGTGACGTTAATCGAATTCGTGTTGATGGTGGAATGGTAAATAATGAGTGGATGACGCAATATTTAGCTGATATCACACGGTTGCCGATTGATATACCCAATGTGTTGGAAACCACTGCTCTGGGTGTAGCCTATCTCGCTGGATTGCAAGCAGGACTTTTTTCAGGAATCAGTGATATCCAAAATCGTTGGCAGTGCAAAAAATCGTTTAACCCTTCAATGCCTGACCCTATTCGTAACAAAGTGCTCGAAGAGTGGCAGCGCGCGATTAAATCTGTAATAACTTATGCCGCTTGAACTGGCAGATGCAATTCTTTTAGTACGGCAGACAGATATCGGTTCACAACACTAGGTGACTGTCTTAAAAAGACATCTAGATTACGCTCCACATTATCTTCAGAATGCGTCGCGACTTGTTTATCGCTACTAAATTGATCTGCAGCCTGTTCCAAAACTTTTGCAAAATTCAGGGTCTTGTCGAAACGGACATCTGGATTCAGCTCACAGTATTTCGCTAGCGCGTAAAGTGCTTCTACTACCAGGCTTTTATAGTAAACTGGATGAAGGTGTAACAGTGTCTCATCAATTAGTTGAGCAAAAATAACTTCTCGAGCCGTCATTGAGCTAATAACATCTTCGCAGTTTATGCTTAGCTCTCTCGTCAATTCATCACCAAATGCCAATTTTTTCACATGCGCAAAGCTATTCCAAACGGCCTGCAAAAAATCATCGTCAAAGTGTGTAACCAGGCCGCGCTCGGTTCTCCAGGCTAGCCAATCTCTCTCACCAGACAAACTGGTTTTTCCATTCAGCTCAAAATGATCCAAACTGGCGCCAATGCCTTGCGAATAAAGTTCTTTTTGCGATACAAACACCTGACGTATCATGGAAAATATTTCGGACGGCGTCATTGATGCCAAATTTTTGTACTCTTCACGCAATTTATTTTGTTTACAGCCCGCGCAAGATGCCAATAATTGTTGGACATGTATAGATCGCAAGCCATCAAACAAGGTGGGTTCAATTCTGTTAATTGAACCAATTACTGTAAGTGCCTCAAGTACCATCGCGATTTCGAGTGTATCAGTAATATTCTGTCGCAATTGGGTTGCGAAATCGACATTACTTAAAGAAGAACGAACAACCAAAGAACCATCTGTTTCCGAATCTATCACGACAGACATGTTTCTAGCGCTTAACAAAGTTAAGGCGTCAGCCAAATCATTGTGATTATGTTTGAGCAAAGTAAAACATACTCTCGCGACTAACCAGCAATTTATTCTCTGCGATTTGTGATAGAGAAAATTCAACAGGTAAGCGAAAGTTAAATCACCTTCTATATTTGATTCAATGACGGCATCGAGCTCATAAACTTGCGAGAGCTCAATCAGTTGCTTTGCGCAATTTTCAACAGACCCCATTGAAAAAGCATCCAGCGCTGCTCTCGCGCTATCATTGAGTTTGCTTTCATTGATATACAGTAAGTCGATAGAGGTTACCGGGTAGAATGGTGTAATACACACATTGGGAATTAATAACGAATTAATCCGCCCTGCTCGCCATGCCAGAGTCGCTGAGGCATAACCCACATAATTAAATTCAGACCGCAATTGCAAATCCCGCAAAACTTCAAATAATTCCCCTGCGTTTTCAGTGTCACAAAATCGTTGATCCACTAACCAGGTAAATACAGCTGCTTGATTGCTATACCATTGAGAGTGAATATAAGCCACTTCTCGTTTGATATTTCCACCTAAAAAATTAGCGTCGTAACTTCTGTATTCGTTTTCCTCGCTTTGCAACCAGGATAAACACAAACAAGGCTCGCCATTAATCTCATAGGCCTGCGATGTTGCCAGATTTAAACGTCTTTTCGGCCGCCCACTTAATCCTAAAGTGCGGTTTTGACCGATTAGCGCATACATTTCCAATAAGTGGGTGGCAGAGATTACTTTAACTGGGTCGATTTCTTCCAGGGTTTCTGCGATTACACCGTGTTCAACAAGTTTACTTTTTACGTTGTCATTTTCAGCGAGAACGACAATTGCTACCTGGGTTTTAATATGCTGTCTGGAACGTCGTCGCATCACCAGGGGGTCGAGATCATTCTCGGTTATACACCCTTCATCAAGCATTAAGCCTGTAAAATACAAACTCTGTGCCCAAACCAGGGGGATATTATCGTTGGGTATTCGTTTTTGCGAATGTGGTTTGGCTTTTTCCGCTGCAACATTTTCTTTTGGAACAAGATACAGTTCCGGCAGAAGTTTTAAACCGTCTTTTTCTACCAAAAGCTCTTCGAGTTTATTTCGGTAGTCTCGTGTCAAATTTTTATTTTTGTCAAAAAGTGCATGCAAATAGAGATAACAATAAAACAAGGGCCATTCGGATTCTATATTTTCGAAATTAACCAATTCAGAATGTTCGTAGTAGAGACGGCTTTCGTCTTCGATCACGGTTTGATGTCCATCCCATATAAACCGTTTGCAACCGTAGTTGCCAGCCAGCTTTCCAAGAATTTCGTTGCGGGTTTTATCGACCAGTGCTTGGTCACCTATCGCGAATGCGGGATAACCAATAATACTCAGTAAAGCCGCATCCACCTCTTTGGAAAGCGATTCTCTTGGCAACAATCCCGTAAGGGTATTTCTTGCCAGCGACACTGCATCGGTGACGGTATGGATCACAGCACGTGGCGAGGCATCTTTTCCAAATAAATTAAAACCGTCCAAAGCTTGCAGAGCCGCCTTGGCCATACCCACGGAACTAGCATTAATTTCCGTTTTACCGTTGTTAAATTTATTGCCGCGTTCCCAAATACCGTAGTCCGGCGTTCGATAAGCACTCGCAATGTAATAAATCAAGTTCTGAATAAAATCGACTTCACCAAAAGTGCGCACGATTCTTAAACCTGACGCTGTCATTTGCGCGAGCATTAGCAAATAAATCGAGGTCGCATCCAATTGCAAATGCCCCCAGGCGTCATCAGCGACAACAGGCAAGCCGGTTGATGTATCGTATTTAGCATGCAGCGCATCCAAGGGTGAAAAGGATGTTTTAAAGGCTTCCACCTTATTGGATTGGCGCATCATGGAAAGCAAGAGTCCACGCATGAGTTTAATGGTGCTTTGCTCGAGCTGATCGCTACGTTCAGATTCGCCCTGACGGCGGTAGGCCATACCCAAACTCCACGCCGCCATAATGGAGTAGACGTTGTCACGCACCCACGCATCGGTGTAATCACCATGGTTGTTTACCGCGGTACTTGCAGGCAGCAAGCCTGTTGCGGGATGCTGTTTATCCAGAATAACGCTTTCTACGCAGCGATATATTTCATCAAGTAAGTCGTTTTTGCTCATTGTTTACAGCAGATAAAATGGGGATGTTGAAGCTTTAGGCATCCAAGTTTTGGGCCACAATGCGGAGTATAGCGCTAAACAGACTAAATACAGACTAAATATAAAAAGCCCCGAGATAACGGGGCTTTTTATTAAACAATTTGCTCGCTTTTTGAGTTGTGTTCAGCGTTTAATTAGCAGAAAAACGCGCTCTGCCTGAATGTTGTACAAAACGAAAGGCGCGCAGGAACTGCCTCTTTATGTCAGCACCAATAAG
>JBNKVX010000030.1:5154-38164 GCA_050299435.1 Cellvibrionaceae bacterium
AATCAAAGTAACAACTGTGGCAAAGAGCACACCAAATGCCAGAGACACCGCCATTGGAATCACGATTTTGGCCTGTAAACTGGGTTCAAATATTATCGGCATCAGTCCAATAAAAGTTGTGAGAGAGGTCAATACTATCGCCCTAAATCGCCGCTGGCCAGCATACAAAACTGCTCGCTCAATGGGCATGCCCATTTCCCTACTTTTGTTAACGTGATCCACAAACACCAGTGAATCATTCACCACTACGCCTACCGCCGCAAAAATTCCAAATAAAGAAAGTTGACTCATGTCCATACCCAAAATGAAATGACCGAGTACGGAACCCACAATACCGAAAGGAATAACCGACATAATAACTACAGGCTGAAAATAGGAGCGCAAAGCTAAAGCCAAAAGTATATAAATCATCAAGATAATACTAATCATATCTCTAATAAAATCTGCATTGTCTTCCCGCTCGTGCCTAAGGCTTCCCGCTTCTTCAATATTGACTTGTGGAAATTTCGCATTAACTTCTTTAAACACGGTATCTTTTAATTCATTTGCAACCTTTAGAGGTTGAATGATTTTAAAGTCTAGCGAAGCCCAAATGGTAATTGCGCGATTGCCGTCTTCACGATAAATTTGGTTGACACCGTCAACAAATTCAATTTCAGCTACTTCAGCCAAAGGTACGTCGGCTCCTGCGGGCGTACGAATAAGCACATCATTAATTAAACCCGCCGCATTACGTTCTTCGATCGGGTAACGCACCATAACGCGTATCTCTTCTCTATCACGTACAATACGTTGCGCTTCGATGCCATATAAACTGAAACCAGCCTGGGTTGCCACTGCGCTCGTTGTTAAACCTAAACTGTGCGCCAAGGGCTTCAGTTTAAATTTCGCTTCCATTGCAGATTGTGCCTCGCTGTCGTTAACTTCGTAGACACCTTCAATTTGATTTAACCCTGCTTTGATCAATTCTGCGGCAGATTTCAACTGATCTACGTTTTTACTTTCAATTCTAAAAGTAACATCACCATCATTGCGACCACCACCAAAAACATTGTCAAATATGGTCAATTGTTTTAAACCGGAAATTTTTGGCATCGCCTCGCGCCAACGCGCAGAAAGCGCAAAAGTATCAATTGGACGATCTTTTGGATCAGTAAGCTTTGCTTGCACCTCCCCATTTGTTCGTCCTTCCAGAGAAGTAAACAACATGTCCACCATGTTTTCGCCATACTCCTCCTTAATTTCCCGGTCCACTTCGGTTACCATTTTTTCAATGGCAAGTACTGCATCTAAAGTGACTTGCTCTGGTGTGTCGGGATTCATTTCAAATTCAATGCGCGCAAAATCGTGAGGCACTTTGGGCATGCCTAAAAATTTAATTGCTCCACTGGAAAACAGGCCGACAGTAAGAATAATGATCGCAACAAACCCAGCTAACACCGCGTAGCGGAATGGAATAGCCTTTTCCATAAAAGGCGTATAGACATTTTCAATAAAATGTTTCAACCCGCCATCGACCTTCCTGCGAAGTGTTGAAAGGAAATCGTTTGTATCTTTGCTTGCGGGTTTCATCCTTGCTAAGTGAGCAGGCAGAATCAATTTTGATTCGACAAGAGAAAACAGAAGACAAAAGACAACGACAAAACCTATTGCATGCGGGAATGCTGAATTCTGACCGCTATCAGTCACCATCGGCATAAAGGCTGCGACCGTGGTCAACACACCAAATGTTGCCGGAACTGCGACGCGATGCGCGCCCCGAATAACGTTATCTAAAGTCTGCCCTTTTTCTTCAATCTCTGTATAAATGCTCTCACCAATAACGATTGCATCATCTACCACGACGCCAAGCACCATGATAAAGGCAAACAGGCTAGCAACATTGATTGTGACATCAACAAAACCCATGGGCATCAACATGAGCGCGCCAAAGAAACTCACGGGTAAGCCCATCATGACCCAGAAAGCCAAACGCATACGCAAGAACAGCGTTAACATCAGAAACACCAGGACACCACCGAAAAACATATTTTTTAACATCATGTTTAATCGGCCTTCCAGGTAGTAAGTTAAATCTACCCAAGGTTCCAGCGAAATTCCATCCGGTAATGTTTCCTGTTTTTTCGTTAAGTACTGATTAACTTCTTCCGCAACTTTAGTAATACTTTGATCTTCACTGGCACCAACGAAAAAGGTTAAGGCGTTTTTACCATTCACCTTGTTATGAATTAAGCCCTCAACGAATCCATCTTTCACTTCGGCAACATCGCGCAAATAAATATTGGTTCCGTCATCAAGAATACGAACTGGAATTTCTTCAAATTGGGATCCTATATAGGCTTGCTCTTCCACTCGCAAAGAGATAAAACCATCTTCTGCTCGAATGATTCCTGCTGATCGGTTTGTGGAAAAATTTCGTACTGCATTGGCGATTTCAATAAAATTTAAATTGTATTCGCGCAATTTGTCCTTGCTGACTTCGATAGCAATTTCATAATCCGCGCCACTGTAGTATTCCGCAATATTTACGCCGGGAAGTGCGCGTAACTCATCGTGAATATTTTCGCCATAAGCTTTAAGCTTATGCATTTCCAAGTCGCCGGAGAGCATGATATACATGACTTCTTGCCGATAGCGAAAGCGTTTAATACGCGGCCTCTCCATGCCGTCTGGAAAACTCGAAATAGAATCGACAGCAGATTTCACTTCATCCAGCACTTCCTGAGGATCATATTCCTCGAGCACTTTAATATAAGCTTGTGCGCTTCCACGATTTGAATTCGTAATAATTCGCTCAACACCAGTTACTGATGAAATCGCTTCTTCAAGTTTCACGGTTATTGATTCGGCTACTTCTTGAGGGTCCGCGCCAGGATAGATAATACTGACATTGAGCCAAGCAATTTCAATTTGCGGGAACATTTGTTTTCGAATAGTGAAAGCAGAAACCAAACCCATCAAAATAATGCCTATCATCAATAAGTTTGCAGCGACACTGTTACGGGCAAACCAGGCAATAATTCCTTTGTTGGTATCGAAGTCGGCTTCTGGATCTTTTTGTGGAGCTTCTATTTCGCTCATTACATGGTATCCCCTTCTTGGTCGATACTGTCCTTCTCTTGAGCAACTACTTTTTCGGTTTTAAGCTCTTCTTTTTCTGCACCGATCAATTCCAGGTCCATGCCCTCAATCGGATACTGTAATGAAGAAACAATGAGTTGATCCTCATCACTCACACCATTGGTAACCACAGCCATGCTGCCTTCAATGCGCAGCACCTCAACCTCCTTGTAGACCAATTTGCCGTCTTTGAAAATCGGCACTTTATTGTCATCGATAAGATGTCTTGGAACCATGGCCACATTTTCAAGATGCTTACCTTTAATTTGTGCAATTACATAAGAACCGAAAGGAAGCGTTTTTCTACTGTCTTTATGTACGCCATAAGGATCAATCACTTCTGCTACTAGATAGACCATGCGACTGGATTCGTCGATCAATCCTTCAGTTCTCGCGATACGGGCCTGCCAGATTTCCTTTTGGCCTTCAAATTCAGAACTTAACTCAACCTCTGCACCCACGCCTTCATTTTCAAGGTAGGTGATATCTTTACCTGGGATCGGCAGACGTATTTCCCCTCTGGATACATCCAAAACATGCCCCAGTTTCGCCCCCATGGTCACAAAAGTGCCCAAACTGACTTCACGATTGGAAACCAAGGCATCGAAGGGCGAAACAATTCGGGTTCTTTCAAGATTCTTTGCAGCCTGTTTGACACCCGCTTCGGCGGCTTTAACCCTCGCTTTGGCCTGTTCAAGTTGGGGTTTTCGCAAACTCAGCGCTGTCGGCTCTGTATCACTGATCTTTTCCCACTCGGCCTTGGCAACAGCAGCTTGCGCCTCTTCAAGTACCAGTGCCGCTCTGGCTGAAGCAAGTTGAGCGCGAGCATCTTCAAGCTGCACCTCGTAATTAAAGGGGTCTATTTGCGCTAGCAGGCTTCCCTTTTTGACAATACCTCCACGTTCAAACTCAGGTGCCAATCCAATGAGTTCACCACTCACCTGCGCCACCAGTGTGGTTTCATACTGGGATTTAAAAATGCCCTGAGAACGCACTTTCAGGTCTCGCGATCCAAGCTCAAGGTGTTGTGCTGATACCAGCGGTACCTTATTTGTGTCATCCTTGTGTTTTGGTTTCTCTTTCAATGCTTGCATTGCGGCAAAGATTAAGGCCGCACTAAGCAAAATGGCTAAGGGCAAAGTCACAGGCCAGTGAGTTCTACTTTGCATGCTGATTCCTTTTTTAATAGGTTTGAATAAGTGAGCTTGTCTTTACGCAAAATGGATAAAACGCGCGTTAGAATTGGCGGACAGTTTAAGACAGTTGATGTATAAATTAAGTCCCCGGAGACAAAATTTCACATTACTTGCATAATTTAATTCGAACTTGTTTCCCGCTTTGAGACACTAAGCCTAGCAAAGCCACCATTTGGAACTAAAATCAGCAGAATAGCTCTTTGTCACCCTGCCCCTGTGATATATTTATGGCTGATAGCTGATACCCTGGAATTATAAGTATTATGACAGTTATAACTTTTCGTGCTTTATCTCGTTTTTCACTACTGATTTGCTGCTTGGCCTTGAGTTTCTCCACCCAAGCCGCACCAGCTGAAATCATTGAATATACCAAGACCCAGTCCGAAACCTTGCAGGACCTGGTGAGCAAGCTCAATGCGCGTCACTACAGTGACCTTCGAATTGATGATCAACTAAGCAGAAAGTTTCTGGATCATTATTTAGATACACTTGATCCTTCAAGAATGTATTTCTACCAAATGGATGTAGATAGTTTCCGTAGTGATGCACTTAAATATGACGATTACTTCAAATCGGGCAATCTTGCTCCCGCCTTCAAGGTTTATAGTGTATTTCGCCAGCGTGTAATTTCTCGACTGCAGTTAGCCATTGAACTTATTCGCGATCCCACAGTGAAATTTGATTTTAGTGAAGATGATGCGTTTATCCTGGATCGTGAAAACCTACCCTGGCCTTCCACTCAGGCGGAAGTTGAGGAGAGTTGGTACAAACGCACTAAATTGAGTTTATTAAATGAAAAACTCTCTGGTAAAACTTTAGAGGAAGCAAAAGAAAAAGTTGAAAAGCGCTATGTGAATCAACTTAATAGAGTGCGCCAACAAGATAGTCATGATGTTTTTGAAATAATCGCCAATGCCTTAACCACCCTTTATGACCCTCATACAAATTATTTTTCGCCACGCACCTCCGAAAATTTTAATATCTCTATGTCACTAAAATTACAAGGTATAGGCGCGGAGCTCAAAACCGAAGATGAGTACACAACCGTTGTACGCTTAGTTGCCGGTGGTCCGGCAGACAAGCAAGGCCAGCTCAAACCCGATGACAAAATCATCAGTGTTGGCCAAGGTGATGAGGGCGAAATGGTTGATGTGGTTGGTCACCGCTTGACTGATGTCGTCGATTTGATTCGCGGCAATAAGAACACCGTCGTGAAACTGGAAGTTTTGAGCAAAGATACTGCAGGTAGCGAAGTGACGCGGATTATTCGTATTGTTCGCGATGAAGTCCAACTCGCAGATCGCGCTGCGCAAAAAGCAGTGTTTGAAGTCACTGATGGAGAGAATTTATATAAAGTTGGCGTGATTAACTTGCCCGCCTTTTACATTGATTTTGAAGCTTATAATCGCCGCGATCCTAATTATACCAGTAGCACCAGAGACGTATTGCGACTTCTAAGGGAGTTAGAAAAAGAAAATGTTGATGGTGTTATTCTCGATCTGCGAAACAACGGTGGTGGTTCGCTAACCGAAGCAACTAATCTGACTGATCTATTTATTGATCAGGGTCCAGTAGTTCAAATTCGTTCACCCGGTGGTCGCATAAATCGCTACAACCATTCACACGCTAAAGCTACTTACCGCGGTCCACTTATTGTTCTGGTCAATCGACTGAGCGCTTCTGCTTCTGAGATCTTTGCTGGCGCTATTCAGGATTATCGCCGCGGTTTAATCGTTGGATCCCAGTCTTTTGGAAAAGGAACAGTACAATCAGTTACCTCATTACATTCAGGAAAATTGAAAATCACTGAATCAAAATTCTATCGTGTGTCTGGCGAAAGCACACAACACCGCGGCGTTGTTCCAGATATTGAATTCCCCAGCCAATATGATATGAGTGAAATCGGAGAATCCGCCTACGATAATGCCTTGCCTTGGGACAAAATTCACGCAGTACCCCATGCAGAATACTTCAGCCTTAACTCCTTTGTGCCTGAGCTGACCGAAAAACACAAAGCCCGTGCTCAGAGTGACCCCGATTTTCAGTATTTAATTGCTGAAGTTAATATGATTTCCGAAAATAAAGATCGTAAGACAGTCTCTTTAAATGAAGCTACACGCTTAAAAGAAAAGGAAGAGCTTGAAAATAAAGCGATGCGTCTTGACAACCAGCGTCGGGCTGCAAAGGGATTAGAAACTTACAAGAATTTACAAGCTTACAAAGATGCACAGGAAGAGGCGGAAAACCAAGCCTCACGCGAACCAGATAAAATAGATGTTCAAAGTGATCCACTTTTAAATGAGTCTGGTAATATTTTGGCTGACTTTATTCGTATGCTTAAGGAACCCGCCCATCAACACGCGTCTAATTTTCCTTTACGTCAAGAGAGCATTTTCGATTAAGCTACATTTTGCGCGGCATCAAAAAAGGGAGCCGGACGCTCCCTTTTTTATTTGTTTCGCTTTATAAATTCCTGCCTTGCTAAGCTCAGTGCAAAGTTCCCCAATAGTGCAACAAACTGATTACCTCATTGGGTGTATCGTCAAGTTCAACTTTGTCGTCAATCCCCATATCGTAGTCCGTGCAGGTTTCCCGACTTTCCTTAGTAACGCCTAAAATCGGCACTAATGTTTCAATACTATTTTCACGTTCCACCTTGCGTATTTTTGAAATAGCAGTTCGTGCTTCTTTTCTATCAGCCACATCCATAAGAATTACATCAGGATTTTCCGGCAAGGCTTTCAACAGTTGTTCAACATCCTTAAAGACCTGAATTTCTAATTGCTTGTGCTTCAAGGTTTGAACCGCTGTGTTTAATAGTTCTTCAGAATCACTGGTTACATACAACTTGCACTTATTCGGATGAGAATTAAATTCGAGACTTGTATCTTCATCATTCTTATCAGCAAACACGCGATGAAAAGTAGACTCGAGCTCAAAAAGGCCCATAGGCTTATTTAATAAAAACACAGGCTGGACGTTCGACTTAAATCTTCTGGCCAGCTTGGCTTTTTGAAGACTGCTCACAGCGATAATTTGTTTCACAAAGTGGAGCTCTTTATGAGCGGATATTGATTTGTGAAATTCAAGCGCCTCTTTCCCCTCGTCTTCAAAATAGTAGACAACTGCCTCAATAGGTTTATCTCGTTTGGCGCTATCTAGCAAAACTGTTAAGGCCCTTTCATATTGGGTTTCTGTGACCAAAGCAAACCCAAGTGCCTCCAATGCCTGCCTTTTCATATCAACCAATGTAGCATTAGCGTTCACAAGTAAAACTGTACGCCCGCTAAAAGAATTGCGATGAAAATCCAACTGGCCTGCCTTGTCAGCGATGTCCAGTTTTGCATTAAAACGATAGCTCATTTCTCTGCCAGGCAATTCCAACTTTTCTATACTTCCTTCCATTATCTCAGCAAGTGCTTGGCTGACGGCATAAGACAAATTCTCTTCACTAGCCAAAACAGCATTTTTGTCTCTGGAGAACAGGCCTTTTTGTCTTTCACAGATTTGAGTTACAGTAATATAAAGCTCGCCTGCATGTTCGTATTCGCGAATGAATTCAGCCTCAATTAACAATAATCCGCTTTGCATTTTCTTTAGATTTATCTCAATCAAATTCTGAACAATACCGCCCAATCTTTGCGGGTCTCCGCGTAAGCGCATAGGCAGTGTCGGCGACAGGGAAGTTTCAATTAGCACGCTTTTCTTTTCTGCCTGATCGATGTAATCGGCCACGATACTTTGAATTTCATGACGAATATTGAAAACACTGTTTTTAATTTTCAGGTTTTTATTAAGAATACGTTCAAATCGCTTAATGCTTTTAAATAAGGTGTTTTGTTCTTCATGTATTTTTCCAGTACTACGCGAAACCAATGCCTCAAAGTCTTTGACCAAATACTTTAGGAATTCCAGGTTTAAGCGCACACTTGCACGTGTATCTTTCTTCTCCTCTTCAAGCGATACAGCTTTCCGACTGAGCATATAAGATACCTCCAGACGCTCCCAATAATTTTCCGACATTAACCGACACTGATGATTGAGAACCAAATAAAAAACAATTAACAAACCACCATATAGATAGCCTTGTGTTGTTCCCAAAATTAATGCGGCAACCGCAGCAGGAATTTGACCAAGAAACTGATATACAGACAGAAATTTCTGATAAGGGGCAAAGGCATGTGCAGTTGTTGAAAAAAATACCACCGTATACAACCAGAAAAGCGGTGCTTCATGCTTCATTTCAAGCACCAAGGTGATGCTGCACATAATCACAGACCACCATATGGCTCCCACCAAAGTTGCAAAAAAGTAGTGATTGCGCCATTTGTTTGGAGCGTGCGGGTAAATGTGATCAAAACGAAAAACATAGATGCCGCGAAAGAAGGTCGCGAGCAATAAGCCAATGGTCAATATTATTGTTAGCTCTCGATTCTCATCGAGAAACTGACCGCCGTAGAGACAAACGAGGAAGGCAATAAAATTTACAATCAGTCCACGGCGACTGTATTTTGCCATCCGCATATCCGTTTCTCGGATAACTCGCCGATCTTTTTGAACTTTACTGACAGGAACAAAAAAAGAAAACATAAATTCCTAAGGTGGTCTCTGAAATGAGCGCCAATGCCTTTGTGGCTACCGATGGCGCTGCATTCTACTCTTGAAGCGCGAGAAACTAAAGTTTACTAATTAGCTCAGGAACAGCATCAAACAAATCTGCGACTAAGCCGTAGTCAGCAACCTGGAATATGGGCGCGTCTTCGTCCTTATTTATTGCCACAATGACCTTTGAATCCTTCATTCCCGCCAAATGCTGTATTGCACCTGAAATACCGATCGCCATATACAAATCCGGAGCCACAATTTTACCGGTTTGCCCAACTTGCATATCATTGGGTACAAAACCGGCATCCACTGCCGCACGCGAAGCACCCACCGCACCACCAAGTTTATCCGCCAAGTCGTAGAGCAAATTAAAGTTTTCACCATTTTGCATACCGCGACCACCCGATACTACTACACTCGCAGCAGTCAACTCTGGACGATCCGATTCTGCCAACTCCTCCTTTGCAAAACTGGACAGGCTTAAATCGTGAACTGAAGAAATAGCTTCAATTTCAGCGCTCCCACCCTCTGTCGCAACCGGATCAAAAGCAGTTGACCGAACAGTCAGCAACTTAATGGCATCTTTACTTTTTACCGTTGCAATCACATTGCCGGCATATATAGGGCGCTTAAATGTATCCCCACTTTCAACAGCAATAACATCCGATATGCATTGAACATCAAGTAAAGCAGCCATTCTGGGTAAGAGGTTTTTCCCAGTAGTGGTCGCTGGGCACAATACATACTGGTAATTTGCTGCAATTTCTACAGCCAGGGGTGCGACATTTTCAGCCAATTGGTGAGCATAGGCCGCGTTGTCCGCGTGCAGCACCTTTACCACACCGGGCAAGGAAGCACAGCTTTGCGCTACAGCTTCACAATTTTCACCCGCTACCAGCACATCACAGCTTTCTCCCAGCTTCTTCGCCGCGGCAACAGTATTTAAGGTGGCTCCCTTTAAGTTTTGATTATCATGTTCTGCTATGATCAAAATGCTCATTATTGAATCACCTTTGCTTCATTTTTTAGTTTATCCAACAACTCATCCACACTCGCAACTTTGACACCACCGCTGCGTTCTGCGGGAGGTGCTACTGAAACCAACTCGACTCTTGCGGTGGTATCAACACCCAGTTCTGCTAAAGGCAGGATATCAAGTGGTTTCTTTTTTGCCTTCATAATATTCGGCAGCGATGCATAACGTGGTTCGTTTAACCTTAAATCTGTGGTGATTACAGCGGGAATACAGAGCTCCAGCGTTTGCAATCCACCATCAATTTCGCGCGTTACGCTGAGTTTTTCACTATTGATTTGCAATTCGGAAGCAAAGGTTCCCTGAGGCAAACCACACAACGCGGCTAACATTTGTCCAGTTTGATTGTTGTCACCGTCTATTGACTGTTTGCCAAGAATCAGCAAATCGGGTTTTTCTTTTTCGTAGAGTTTTTGCAGACATTTCGCTACAGCGAGAGGCTCAAGGTTCTCATCAGTTTCAACCAATATGCCTCTGTCCGCACCCAAAGCCATTGCAGCTCGCAATTGCTCCTGGGATTTAGTGGAACCAATACTGACTACGACTATTTCCTGGGCTTTACCGGCTTCTTTCAGGCGAACTGCTTCTTCAACTGCAATTTCACAAAAGGGGTTCACCGACATTTTTACGTTTGCGAGATCAACTTCACTGCCATCTTCCTTCGGTCGTACCTTGACGTTGTAATCGACCACTCTTTTTATCGGCACAAGTATTTTCATGCAGTTTTGCTCCAAATCTTTCATTACACTTTCAAGCTTTTGACTATAGCATAGCCTTTTCTTAGCCCTAAAGTGTATAAGCTCGCGATTTTTGTATCTTTTTCACTCTATAATTACCAAGATAGGCAATGGTACTAAATCAATTTGATTGGAGGATAAACAGTGGAACGCGAATCGATGGAGTATGACGTGGTGATCGTAGGCGCCGGCCCCGCTGGTTTGTCTTGCGCGTGCAAGCTTAAGCAAATGAATTCCGAATTAAATGTATGCGTCGTTGAAAAAGGTTCTGAAGTTGGAGCACACATATTATCCGGCGCTGTATTAGAACCCAGCGCATTAAACGAATTGTTTCCAGACTGGCAAGCACAACAGGCACCCTTAAAAACCCAGGTAACGCGAGACGAAGTTTATATATTGAACAATCAGGAAAGGGCAACTCGCATACCAAATTTATTGGTGCCTTTTACCATGCATAACAAAGGGAATTACATCGTGAGTTTGGGCAACCTCTGTCGTTGGCTAGCAGAGAAAGCAGAAGAGCTTGGCGTGGAAATTTTTCCGGGTTTTACGGCAGCGGATTTGGTTTTTGACGAACAGGGAAAAGTAAAAGGTATTCTCACGGGCGATATGGGTATTGCAGAGGACGGAAGCCACAAAGACAGCTACATGCCAGGCATGGAATTGCATGCTCGCTTTACCGTTTTTGCTGAAGGCTGCCGGGGGCACTTGGGGAAAAAACTTATTTCACATTTTGAATTAGATAAAGGCAAGGAAGCCCAACACTATGCACTAGGTATAAAAGAACTTTGGAAAGTGCCACAAGCACAACATAAACCAGGCTTGGTTCTGCATACGGCAGGATGGCCATTAAAAGAAACAGAGTCTCATGGCGGCGGCTTTTTGTATCATTTGGAAGATCAACAAGTCGCCGTAGGGTTAATTGTCGATCTATCTTATACAAATCCACATCTCAGCCCTTTTGATGAATTTCAACGCTATAAACTGCAAAAAGTAATTGCGCAGCATTTACAAGGCGGTGAACGCGTTGCTTATGGGGCACGCGCTATTTGCAAAGGTGGTATCCAGGCCCAGCCAAAAATGACGTTTCCCGGCGGGCTTCTTATTGGGGATGATGCCGGAACACTGAACTTTGCCAAGATTAAGGGCAGTCACACAGCAATGAAATCTGGAATAATTGCCGCAGAGGTCTTAACACAAGCATTTCAAAAAGAAGATGCCACCACAGATCTTGAACACTTTGAACAAGCCTATAAAAACTCATCAGCTTGGAAAGAATTGTATCAACAAAGAAATTTTGGCCCTGCACAACATCGCTGGGGAAATTTTTGGGGTTCGGCCTACGCATTTATAGAGCTTAATATTTTTCGCGGCTTGCTTCCCTGGACTTTATCTGATCCCAGGCCTGATCATGAAACGCTTAAGCCTGCCAAGGACTGCAAACAGATCAACTATCCAAAACCTGATGGAAAGTTGAGCTTTGATAAATTGTCTTCAGTGTTTTTATCTAACACTAATCACGAAGAAAACCAACCTTGTCATCTGATATTGAATGATCCATCAATTCCTTTGAAAGAAAACTTAGTAAATTATGATGAGCCGGCACAACGCTATTGCCCTGCCGGTGTTTACGAAATTATAGAAAATGCAAATGGGGAAAAGCGATTTCAAATTAACAGTCAAAACTGCGTTCATTGCAAAACCTGTGACATTAAAGATCCTGCACAAAACATTACCTGGATTACTCCAGAAGGCAGCGGTGGACCGAATTACCCCAACATGTAGCAATGCCAAAAAATTATTGAATTTTTGTTGAAGAAAGCATTTCAATTCCGGCTAGCGTAGCTGCGCCTAAAAACTCTGAATCCGGAGATTTATCTGAAAGCCAGCGCGCCTTACTATCAATTCGTAGGGTATCCAAAATTCTGCCGCTGTATACGTCAATGATTACAATCTTAATTATTTGTCGATCTCGACCAAGCTCCTCGCCTTTGGCCTGCGCGTATTGATTTGGTGAACTCGTATTATCTTGTGAAAGTAAAATAGAAGGCACAATTAAAAAATGAGCCTGAGTTTTGCGCGCGTTCATTAAAATTTCGTCAGTACTCTGCCCCAGATCACCATACACAGCATTCGGAAATGTTTGGTTTATTGACGTTTTTAAGGCTTCATCCAAAGCAAGATGTAGGCGCGGTTTTTCCAGACTTCCACTCTGTTCAAAAACGCGAGTGCTGTATTGTGTCAAATGCACATAGAGTTTGCTATCTTGCGGCAATATAAAACTGTGATTTCGTACCACTTGGTGCCTGTCCAGAAGATTGAGCGTTCGCATGTGCTCCTGGGTGTTGTTGATGACATAATGGCTTGTGCAACCTGACAGTAAGATATAAATAAACGCGCTAAAAAAGATACATATACTTTGATTTTGTAATTGAAATTTCATACGACACCCGCAGACAATGTTACAGTAACTGTATCGGCGAAACCCACCTAAGGTTGAGAGATTTAAATGAACGCAAACCTTTCTCAAATCATTCAATTAGAACAGTTAGACGCCAATTTGTTTCGCAGTCGCTATCACCGGGAAAATTTCCGTAGGACACTTTTTGGAGGTCAGGTCTTAAGCCAAGCTTTAGCTGCAGCGTCAGCAACTATTGAAGGCCGAGATCCTCATTCATTGCACGCCTATTTTCTGCGACCAGGAAGTAGTGACATGCCAGTTATTTATGATGTTGATATTGTTCGAGACGGAAAAAGTATTTCGAGCCGAAGAGTGGTGTGCCGCCAAAAAGGCAAGGCAATTTTAAATATGTCTGTGTCATTCCAAGTGCCTGAGGAAGGTTTTCACCACGCAGAAGCGGCGCCAGCGGCTGAAGCCGCAGATTTAATTCTAAAACTTCGCGAAGCGAGCCCCAATGCACCCTGTATGCCTTCGCATACCTACACCCCAGAAAACACAGCAGCACCCTTTCAGCTAGTGCCAATAAAAGAAACCTTGTTTGTAGACAAAACCCCTGCTCCACCCGATGCGCTATTGTGGTTAAGGGCAAACGAAAAACTGGAAGATGATCGACTTGTGCATATTTGCGCCCTCACCTTTGCATCGGATTTTGGTCTCCTTGCTACTAGCCTGCTTCCTCATGAAGCGACTTTGTTTGACAAAGATATGTTCGCAGCGAGCATTGACCATGCCATGTGGTTTCATACTCTCGACTTTAGGGCGGACGAATGGTTACTGTGTAAAATCCATAGCCCCTGGGCAGGCAGTTCACGCGGATTTTCTATCGGTCAAATTTTTACACAAGAAGGAAAACTGATCGCATCTATGGCACAGGAAGGTGTCATTCGGAAGTTTTGATTGTGCAAAAAAAAGCCCGACGTTTCGGGGGGGAGAGCGTCGGGCCAGGACCATTAGGAGTTAAACATTTAAGGAATAATCCTTAAACACGGTAGCCAAGAACACTTGGGGGATGTTTGCTACCGCTGTCTTAAGTATCGGTCAAAATTTCAGGAATGCCAGTTTGAACAACACATTTTTTTAAAACTATTTTAAATAGAATAACCAATTGACTGTATTTGCGGCTATAACGCAAGCCCTACACTCGTGTTAGCTAGCATCAGTCGTAAAGAACAGCTTGTTACGCGTCGACGAGAGCTTTTGCCGCAACATTAACGCTTTTTAATTACAGCGCCAAGATAATCACTGTAGCGATTTGATAAAGCACTTCGGAGTCATTTTTTAGAAACCCCGGTTTGCTTACATAAAAACTTTAAAAGCAATGAGTCTAAGACTTAGCGACAAAGAAATTGGCTTTTGTGACATTTTTATTAAAAATCGAGGCTGAATATGTCATAAATTTTCCACATTTCCTGTGGATAACTTAGTGGATAGCTTCTGATAAACGGTTCGTCTCGCTAACGATTTCGGGCCAACCAACAGATTGTTTATATTTTAACCAATATCTATATTTCTTTATATTTCAATAGGTTACGAGGTTTTTCTAGAAAGTCTTGCCGCAAATTCAATGAATGCGCATAAATAAATTTTTTAATTCTTGCAATTTAGCATTTGTGCATAACAGGTTAGCCAATGCTAACCCTTGAGCCCAGTAGACAGTTTTCCGTGCATTTCAAGCGGCAAAAAATGACTATTTCCTGGCGCTATCAGAATGATTGAAAATATTTAATCGAATTCCAGCATTATTGAGTGCCAAATATAATATTCGCCCCAAGATTCAAGTACAATGCGCCTCTTTTTTTTCACAAGACCTTTTTTTGGGTTTCCAATGTCAAACGTAGAAGATTTAAATGTAGTGTCTCAAGAAGTTCTTATAACCCCGGAAAAATTGCAGGGAGAAATGCCGATTTCACAAAAAGCGGCTGAAACCGTTACCGCTGGGCGTAAAATTGTGCGTGATATTCTGGATAGACAAGATCCTCGACTGATCGTGGTTATAGGTCCTTGCTCCATTCACGATACTGACGCTGCCATTGACTATGCAATGCGCTTAAAGGCTTTAGCCGAAAAAGTAGGTGATGTCTTCTATATTGTAATGCGTGTTTATTTTGAAAAACCACGCACCACTACTGGCTGGAAAGGCCTGATTAATGACCCCTACATTAACGACTCCTTTAAAATTCAGGAGGGTTTACACGTTGGAAGGAAACTTCTTCTGGATATCGCTGAGCTCGGCTTACCTACTGCTACAGAAGCGCTTGATCCAATTTCGCCTCAGTATTTGCAGGATTTGATCTCCTGGTCGGCTATTGGTGCTCGTACCACCGAGTCACAAACCCACAGAGAAATGGCGAGTGGCCTTTCCTCAGCTGTTGGCTTTAAAAATGGCACTGATGGCAGTCTGACTGTTGCCATCAATGCTCTCAAATCGGTTTCCAGCCCTCATCGCTTTCTTGGCATCAATAAGGATGGTCGTGTTTCGATTATCCGTACTCGCGGCAATCCCTATGGTCATGTTGTTTTACGTGGTGGCGGCGGAAAACCTAATTACGATTCTGTCAGTATTAGTCTGTGTGAAAAAGAACTCGAAGGTGCGGGCTTGACCACAAATATTATGGTTGACTGCAGCCACGCCAATTCAAATAAAGACCATAACCTGCAAATTCTGGTTATGGAAAATGTTTGTAACCAAATAGTCGAAGGCAACAAATCGATCATCGGTCTTATGATTGAAAGTAATATCGGACCAGGAAGTCAAAAAATTCCACAAAATCTCAGCGACCTTACTTACGGCGTTTCGATCACTGACGCCTGTATTGATTGGGAAACAAGTGAAAATTTGCTTACAAATTGTGCTGAAAAGCTCCGCGCTGTCCTCTCCACTCGTAATAATTAACTTTAAATAAGAGTATTTAACTTATTGAAAAATAAGACTAAATACTCTTTATTGTTTAATTTTCACTCATACTTTTTCTCATCTAAATGAAGTTTTAAACGTCAGTTTGACTCCAAAATAAACAATAGACTTAATGCTTTATGCGCCGACAAGCGGTACAAAAGTAGTGGATTTTTAATTTTATTGCTGATACTTTGTCGTCTCGTCTCTTGTATTTCCTCCTGGTTAAATAAAGAAAACGATTTCCCGGCGTCTATGCACCAGTACTTATAAATAATCTCTAGTAATAACAGTGCAGTCGATAAATCAGCCGTAAACAACAGGAAACAGTGAGATTGCTACTGCATGGAATGCGACCTTTTAAGAAAATAAAACGAGGCAGTAGTTATGAGTGTTTATCACAATAATTCGTTTGATTCTTTAGAGCCCTCATCCAAGGCTCAAATGATCAATGCAGATGTGCTTGGCGACATCACAGATCCAAGATCCGAGTGGTACGATTTAAAAGTCACTGAAATGACGGGTTGTGACTATGTGTTTGCCCCTTCCGATCGCTGCGAAATGTTAAGTTGTAAAGCATCCCTTCAAGACTTTTTATTACATGTCCAAACTTTATTAGGATCTGAACCGGACAGAACCATTTTGGTTACCTACACACGAGCTCACGATGGCTTACATTTTCATCGCTACAATCTGGATTGGCTTGAAGATCGAATTATCGATGCATCCATCTCGGATTTGAGTGGTTCTCAACAAGAAGATTTTATTGGCATGCTGTTTCATCACAGCGAAAAACTTCTGATTAGCAATGCTTAAGTAATGAAAGTGACAGTTTAAAAAGGCGCTATTTAGCGCCTTTTTTATCTCTTACTCGCTCTTTCGCATATTGGACTAATTATAAAACGCCTGAGATTTATCACTGTGATCTGTCACGTCCTGCACACCGGCTAGTCCGGGGATTTTTTCGCGAAGTGTTTTTTCTACGCCTTGTTTCAGTGTCATATCAACAGCGCTGCAACCCTGACACCCACCACCAAAACGCAATACAGCCATGTTATTGCTGTTCACCTCTATCAAGCTGACATTGCCCCCGTGGGCGGCAAGTCCGGGATTAATTTCGTTATATAAAACATAATTAATTTTATCTTCCAGTGAACTGCCTTCTGTAATTTTAGGCATACGTGAATTTGGGGCGCGGATGGTTAACTGCCCTCCCATTTTATCGGGAGAATAGTCAACTTTAGCTTCATCGAGGAAAGGGATACTTCGACCTTCAAACCATGCTTTAAACTTGTCTAATTCAAGCGCAACATCACCCTCTTTTTCCTCGCCCGGCCTACAGTAAGCGATACAGGTTTCCGCCTGTGGGGTGCCCGGATTGGAGACAAACATACGAATTCCGATGCCATCCGCATCCTGCTTGTCGAGCAGCCCTTTTAGATAAGTCTGCGCTGCTTCGGTAATTTCAACATTAATCTCAGCGGCATCAATTTCGGCAACAGTGGAGCTCATGGTTTGGGCCTCAAAAACAATTAATAACCTAGTAAAACTGTCGGTTATTCTACAGAATTTGCCTGGCCGACGAAATAGCCTTCGGGTAATCTCCCGTTCCACTTAAAGCTCTGCTAGAATACTACATCAAAATATTTTGATATAGATTGTTTTTTGACCATATTTATCCCCAAGAGAGCTGTATGTCCTACCCTAATGAAAGAATGATTCGAATTGAGCTACTACACGCCGCGCTGAAGCAACGCATCCTTGTGCTTGATGGCGCAATGGGCACTATGATTCAGCAATACAAATTGCAGGAGGCTGATTATCGTGGTGAACGCTTTTCGGATTTTTCACAAGATCAAAAAGGTAACAATGACCTTCTTTCGCTCACACAGCCTCATATCATTTCAGAAATTCATCAAACCTATTTAGAGGCTGGGGCGGATATTCTTGAAACCAATACCTTTAATTCAACACGCCTTTCACTATCCGACTATCGCTTGGAAGAACTCGCCTTTGAGCTCAATAAGACATCAGCCGAACTCGCACGTGAAGCTGCTGACAAATACACCAATATGCTCCCTGACAAACCGCGCTGGGTTGCTGGCGTGCTTGGACCAACCAGTCGTACCGCTTCCATTTCTCCTGATGTCAACGACCCCAGCGCGCGCAATGTAGATTTTGATACCTTGGTAACTAATTACATTGAAGCAAGCCGTGGTTTGATTGAGGGTGGAGTCGATATCATTTTAATTGAAACGGTATTTGATACGCTTAACGCTAAGGCCGCTGTCTTTGCAGTGAAAAAAGTTTTCGATGAATTGGGTTTTGAATTGCCCATTATGATTAGCGGCACAATTACAGACGCATCGGGACGCACCCTCTCAGGGCAAACAACAGAAGCTTTTTATAACTCGCTCGCACATGCTGCGCCCATCTCTATCGGATTGAATTGTGCTCTAGGCGCTGAGGAACTTACACCCTACATTAAAGAAATATCTCGCATTGCCAACTGTTATGTATCGGCGCATCCAAATGCCGGCTTACCAAATGAATTTGGTGAATATGATCAAAGTGCAGAGGAAATGGCGAACATTGTCAAAAATTTTGCAGAACAGGGTTGGTTAAATATTATTGGCGGTTGTTGTGGAACAACGCCGAAACACGTTGCTGCCCTCAGCGAACTGGTAACTCATTACGCCCCTCGCGCAATTCCAGAAATTGAAGTGGCTTGCCGCCTTTCGGGACTTGAACCCTTTAATATCAAAGATAACTCGCTGTTTGTTAACGTCGGCGAACGCTGCAATGTCACCGGTTCTGCGCGTTTTAAGAAATTAATATTAGAGGATGATTACGCAACAGCGCTTGAAGTTGCGCTGCAACAAGTCGAAGACGGTGCGCAGATAATCGATATAAATATGGACGAGGGCATGCTCGACGCGCACAAAGCTATTGTACGATTTTTGAATCTTATTTCGAGCGAGCCGGACATTTGCAAAGTACCAATTATGGTTGACTCTTCAAAGTGGGATGTCATTGAAGCCGGTCTCAAATGTATTCAAGGTAAGTCTGTAGTCAATTCGATAAGTTTGAAAGAGGGAGAAGACGAGTTTCTGGAAAAAGCCCTACTTTGTCTTCGTTATGGTGCCGCAGTTATCGTGATGGCATTCGACGAGCAAGGTCAAGCTGATACCGCTGCCAGAAAAATTGAGATTTGTGAGCGCTCCTACCGACTGCTTGTAGACAAACTTAATTTTCCTCCACAAGACATTATTTTTGATCCGAATATATTTGCCGTTGCAACTGGAATTGAGGAACACAACAACTACGCCCAGGATTTTATCGAAGCTACAAAATGGATTAGAAAAAATCTTGCTCACGCTGGCATATCAGGTGGGGTCAGCAATGTATCGTTTTCTTTCCGGGGAAACAATCCAGTTCGCGAGGCAATCCATTCGGTCTTTCTCTATCACGCCATCCACTCTGGTATGAGCATGGGCATCGTAAATGCAGGTCAACTTGCAATTTACGATGATCTCCCACAACAACTTCGGGATGCCGTCGAAGATGTCATTTTGAATCGACATAAAGAAGCTACGGAAAACCTTCTGGAACTTGCCGAAAGCTATCGGGGAGACGGCACAAGCCGAAGCAGCAGCTCTGACTTGAGTTGGCGTGAACATAATGTGGCAAAACGCTTGGAACACGCCTTGGTTAAAGGCATATCAACATACATTGACCAAGATACCGAAGAAGCACGTTTACTCGCAAAACGTCCGCTGGATGTTATAGAAGGCCCCTTGATGGATGGCATGAACGTGGTGGGTGATTTGTTTGGTGCGGGCAAAATGTTTTTGCCTCAGGTTGTGAAATCAGCGCGCGTTATGAAACAAGCAGTGGCACTTTTACAGCCCTACATCGAAGAAGAGAAAAATGAGGGCACCAAGTCGAACGGTAAAATCCTGATGGCTACAGTAAAAGGTGATGTTCATGACATTGGTAAAAACATAGTTGGCGTAGTTTTACAGTGCAACAATTTTGAAGTTGTTGACCTCGGGGTGATGGTCTCTTGCGAAACCATATTAGAAGTCGCCAGAAAGGAAAACTGCGATATTATCGGGCTCTCCGGACTCATTACGCCCTCTCTGGATGAAATGGTAAATGTTGCTCGGGAAATGCAAGCCCAAGATTTTAATGTTCCACTCATGATCGGTGGTGCTACTACATCCAAAGCGCATACTGCGGTAAAAATTGATCCTCAATTTTCACTTAACCAAGCTGTTTATGTTGCAGATGCTTCGCGCGCAGTCGGTGTTGCTAGCGCTCTAATTTCAAAAGAACAATATCCGGGTTTTGTCGCGAAACTAAAAACGGAATATGAAACTATCAGAGAGCGTCGCGCAAATCGTAATAGCAATCGGCAGGCCATACCCTTTGAAGAAGCCCGCAAGTCAAGCTTACAATTGGATTGGTCTTCAGATGATATTGTGGTACCCGCTGAGCTCGGTATTCGGGTACTTGAAGACATTCCCTTATCGGAACTCGTCGACACCATAGATTGGACACCTTTTTTTATTAGTTGGGATCTCGTTGGTAAATATCCGAAAATTCTTGATGATCATGTCGTTGGTGAAGCAGCCACTCAACTCTTTAAAGATGCACAAGCTCTTTTGACTAAAATTATTGATGAAAAATTACTAAAAGCGAAAGCAGTATTTGGTTTATGGCCAGCTAACTCCATTAATGGAGAAGACATTGTTGTTTACAATGAGTCAAAAACACAAGAATTGGCAAAGCTCTATAATATTCGTCAACAAATTCCAAAAAGTTTGGATCAAAAGGAATTTATTTCCCTCAGTGATTTTGTCGCGCCTCAGGATAGTGGACTGACCGACTATATCGGCGCATTTGCTGTTACCGCTGGCATTGGTGCAGAAGAGCTTGCAACGGACTTTGAGAATAAGGGCGATGATTACAGCGCGATTATGGTGAAAGCGCTCGCAGATCGGTTGGCAGAATCTCTAGCTGAATGTTTACATAAGAAGATTCGAACAGAATATTGGGCTTATGCCAAAAATGAAGCCCTGGATAATGAGGCGCTTATAAGAGAAAAGTATCGCGGCATTCGCCCGGCGCCCGGCTACCCTGCCTGCCCCGATCACACCGAAAAAGAGACTTTGTTTAAACTACTGGACCCCAACAAAAATATTGGTTTGTCCTTGACGGAGCATTTTGCAATGTATCCCGCTGCTGCCGTATCCGGCTGGTATTATGCACACCCTCAAGCAAAATATTTTAACGTGGGCAAAATTGCCAAAGACCAGGTAGAATCACTGGCCAAACGTAAAGGTAAATCTGTCGGTGAAATTGAAAAATGGTTAATGCCGATTTTGAGTTATGATAACTAGACCTTGGATGATGAAAAATTGAACGAAGAAAACACCGATTCTGATTCGAGAAAAAATGAGAATTCTGTTAAGTCCTCGAAACTTAAACCCTCGAAAGTATCTTGGGGCAGATTAATTATAAGTGTCTTTGCTGCTGCGATCGGCGTGCAGTCCGATAAAAACCGCCTCCACGATTTCCAATCCAAAAGTATAGTACCCTACATAATTGCCGGTATTGTATTTACCGTTCTTTTTCTAGCAACTTTAATTTTTATCGTGAGTATTGTGTTGTCGTGACGACAGCCTATCTGCGACCTGGTTCATTTAAAAGAAAAAACCCGTCTTAATTATCTTAAGACGGGTTCCAGATTTCCAATCTAAATTGTTGATCTTGTGAGATTTTATATTCCTGCTACTGACCGCTTATCCAAAACACGCAAGTTGTGACAAAAATCAACACTAGCGCTACAGCGGCTATGGCCTCAGCGAGGCTATCACCTTGATCACTTACCTTCATTTCGTCTTCCATAGACCCTCCTTTCTTTTTTAAACTGTTATAGAGTTAGAGTCATGGTCTAATGCCCTTATTTCTTGAGCTTTTACCACCTACGATTGATTCAAACCTAATTTGACTCTCGAATCAACACCTTTAGGAAAAATTAGGTACTTGGTCATGTTTTAAGGTATTCATCCTCTAACTTTTGATTATATTCTTAGCGCTTTTTAGTACTCGCCGTAACCCCTAAATTGCTGTATCCTTCCGTTCCTTTTGTATTTCGGACAAATTTGTCAGACTATTCAACGGAGTTGGCAGTTTACGACTATGTACATCTACGACGAGCATGACCACCTCATTGTTCAAGAGCGAGTCAAGCAGTTCCGCAATCAAACCCAACGTTATCTCGACGGTAAGTTAAAAGACGAAGAATATTTACCACTGCGTTTACAGAACGGCCTCTACGTTCAACGCTTGGCGCCCATGTTGCGTATCGCTGTTCCCTACGGTTTGCTGAGCGCAAAACAACTTCGAAAACTAGCCCATATCACACGCTATTACGACAAGGGCTACTGCCATTTCACAACGCGACAAAACATTCAATTAAATTGGCCTGAGCTTGCTGAAGTCCCTGACATACTTGCCGAACTCGCCACAGTAGAAATGCACGCAATACAAACAAGTGGCAACTGCATTCGAAACGTCACTTCCGATCAGTTTGCTGGCGTAGCGCCGGACGAAATTGAAGATCCAAGACCTTACTGCGAAATCATTAGACAGTGGTCAACCTTTCACCCTGAATTCGCCTTCCTACCGCGTAAATTTAAAATTGCCGTCTCCGGCTCAATCGATGATAGAGCTGCGATTCACTTCCACGACATCGGTTTACAAATTGTTAAAAAAGAAAATGGAAGTGTCGGCTTTAAGGTACTTGTTGGCGGAGGCTTGGGGCGCACCCCGATGATAGGTAGCGTAATCAGAGAATTTTTGCCAAGCCAGGATTTGCTGACCTATCTTGAGGCAATCTTGCGCATTTATAATTTGTTTGGTCGAAGAGACAACAAATATAAAGCACGAATCAAAATTTTAGTTAAAGCACTCGGCCCTGAAGTTTTTGCTGAGAAAGTCGAAAATGAATGGAATCGGATTTGCGAATCTCAAACCTTACTGACTGACAAAGAAATTAATCGCGCAAAAGGTTTCTTCACACTTCCTGATTACCAAAAACTGGATGATGCTGCTGCCCTACTCGAACTCAATACCCTTGTGCAAGACAAGCGCGATTTCCAAAATTGGTTTTCCTACAATGTGAGTGCGCATAAAGTACCAGGCTATCGCGCTGTGACCTTGTCACTGAAGCCTACGGGTATCGCACCAGGTGATATCACTGACAAACAACTTGAAGCTATCGCCGATTTGGCTGAACGTTATTCCTTTGGAGAAGTTCGTGTCACACATGAGCAAAATGTGGTGTTGGCAGATGTATGTATTAATGATCTGCCTAAGCTTTGGGAAGAATTGTGTGCTTATAATTTTGCCACTCCCAACATAGGCACCTTAACAGACATGATTTGCTGCCCCGGTGGAGATTATTGCTCTCTAGCTAACGCCAAGTCCATCCCGGTCGCAGAAGCCTTACAGCGTGAATTTGATGATTTGGACTACCTGTATGACCTCGGCAAACTTGAACTCAATATTTCAGGGTGTATGAATGCCTGTGGTCACCACCATATAGGACATATCGGGATTCTTGGTGTCGACAAAAAAGGTGAAGAGTTTTATCAAATCCAGCTCGGTGGCAAGCAGGGTAATGATGCTGCTTTAGGCAAGGTTCTGGGCCCCTCCTTTTCGCGCGAGGAGATGACTTCGGTAATTCGTAAGGTATTGGATACCTTTGTCGAATTGCGCGATGCGGACGAAGAGTTTATTCAGACCTATGATCGCGTCGGAATTGAGCCGTTTAAGGAGAAGGTTTATGCCAAAGCTGTTTAAAAATGGTCAAATCGTGCAAGTGGACGCTGAATCCAGCTCCGAGACTCCAATTCTCACCGTTGAAACAGATTTGGACACACTCTCTCTCGATTGGCAAAACATCGAACTCATCTGTATTGAGTTTCCGGGCTTTATGGATGGTCGCCCTTTTTCCATTGCGCGCTCTATTCGTGACCACTTTGATTACAAAGGCGAGTTGCGGGCGACCGGAAAATTTATTCCTGATCAGTTACACTACTTAAGTCGCTGCGGATTTGACGCGTTTCTTTTTGAAGAAGACATCGAGGATAGTGTTCTCAAAGAGTGCGTTGCCGCTTTTACTACGCATTATCAAGCTGCTGTAGACGACCCTCAACCTTTATTCAGAAAACGCGCCTGATGCTTTTGCGGGCGCAATAGGCCCGTAATTTTATGGAAGGCATTATTTTTAATGCGTTTTTCTTAATATTTTGCAGCGCTGCTATTCTGGCTTCAGTGGCGCTTTACACACGTCAGCCTTTGCTTGTTGCTTATATCGTTATTGGTGTTTTATTAGGGCCACATGGCTTTTCCGCCGTCACCAATATTACCCTCATTGCAGAGATGTCCAACATCGGTATTATCTTTCTGCTTTTTCTTCTTGGGCTTGATATGCAGCCGTCTGCGCTCCTTGCCGTTCTGCGTAAAGCCACCAGTATTGCGCTAATCAGTTCTGCCAGTTTTGCACTTTTGGGGCTAACACTGGGTTTTGCTTTCGGGTTCTCTCTGATTGAATCAATTGTAATCGGCATGGCGTCTATGTTTTCAAGCACCATCATCGGAATCAAATTGATGCCGACTACCCTTTTGCATCACAAACATGCAGGCGAGATGATGATTGGTTTGCTCTTAATTCAGGATTTTCTGGCCATTTTCTGCCTGCTTTTTCTGTTGAGCGGCTCTGCAGATCGTATTGATCTCAGTGCATTATTTCTCGCCCTCTTAGGTTTACCGCTCATTAGCTTTTTTGCCTGGGCTGCTGTCCGCTTGATTCTCCTCAAACTAATCGCGCGCTATGATCGTTTTCACGAATACATCTTTCTTGTTGCAATAGGGTGGTGCCTGGGCTTGGCAGAACTTGCCGAATATGCCGGTTTATCAGCCGAAATTGGTGCTTTTATCGCTGGCATCTCATTGGCTACCAGTCCAATCTCCCAATATATCGCGCTGAGTTTAAGACCTTTACGTGATTTCTTTTTGGTCTTGTTTTTCTTTAGTCTCGGTGCGGGTTTGAATATTGAATTGCTTCCAAGTATTGCGGTAGCCGCCTGTGTTTACGCATTTATTATGCTTGCGTTCAAACCGCTTATTTTCTACGGCTTATTAAAAAGACAAGGAGAGAAAACACTTCTAGCCTGGGATGTAGGATTTCGCTTAGGCCAAATCAGTGAGTTTTCGCTGCTCATTGTTTACGTTGCCAGCAGCAAATTGTTGATTGGCGAAGAAGCATCTTTGCTTATTCAAAGTGCAGCCATTATCAGTTTCGTGGTGTCGAGCTATATTGTTATTTTAAATTTCCCGACACCCATCGCAATTTCAGATCGCTTAAGACGAGACTAACTAAAAATTTTGTTATTCAATTTCTGCCACCAACTAACAACTACACGATCAATTGCAGATTCAACAGAAAGTCCGATTTTTTCGGCCAAAGTTTTCTTGGTTTCGTAGCTCACTTCAAACAAATCTGCCACTTCTAATTTAGAAAACAAATATTCATCTGAAGTACTAATTTCGTCAATCAGGTTTTTATCAAGAGCGCGTCTACCAAACCAAATTTCACCCGTTGCCACATCATCTATATTGACCTGGTTCCGGTGTTCAGTAATAAATTCCTTAAACAATACGTGAGTATCCTCCAGATCCTCAACAAACTTTTTGCGACCTTTGTCAGTATTTTCTCCAAACATCGTTAAAGTGCGCTTGTATTCACCTGCAGTGAATAGTTCGTAATCAACGTTGTTTTTCTTAAGTAATTTATGGAAATTGGGGATTTGAGCTACAACGCCAATCGACCCTAATATGGCAAAGGGAGCTGCAATAATTTTGTTTGCTACACAAGCCATCATGTAACCACCACTTGCTGCAACTTTGTCTACACAAATTGTGAGAGGAATTTCCTTGCTGGTGATTCTTGCCAATTGACTGGAGGCCAATCCATAACTGTGAACCATGCCACCCTGTGATTCCAGGCGCACAACCACTTCATCCTGTTTTCTCACTACCGCCAGAATTGCTGTAATTGTTTTCCTTAGCTCCTCAGTCGCAGAAGCTTTGATATCTCCAATGAAATCCAGAATAAATACGCGCGGTTTTGAATTTTCATCACTGTCTTCGGTATTTTTTTCCTTTGATTTCATTTTTTTCTTTGCAAGCTTTTGCTTTTCTTTTTCTAGTTTTTTTTGTTTTTTTTCCTCTTCTTTCAGCGAATTCTCGTCCAAAATCGCGGCCTTAATCTCGTCACGCATGAGTTCAAATCTTTCATTGATGCGTTTAACTTCAATGTGTCCTTTTTCGTGCGCCTGATTTTTCATGCTTGCTGACACCGCGAACACAACGACGACAATGATAGCCACAACAAGTGTCAAGGTCTTGGCAAAGAAAAGCCCGTATTCCAATAAAAATTCCAAAATAATTAACTCCGATTGATATAGTAGAGAGTAAAAGCTACCAGTCGCCGCTGACGGCATCTTTGGCTGCGCTATTTACCGGTAAGGCCGTCAGCCCATTATTGCTGAGGCGCACTTGATAGATACCACCATCCACAAGTGGAAGATAGGTTGCGCTGCCATAAACGGCATCAACCCAGGGGAAGAACCCACCTTTTCCGTTTATCCAGGTCCACACATCCATACCATATTTTGAACTTGATAAATCATAGACAGTACGCTCATCTCGCGTTTCCTGTTCATAGGAATAGTAGCGACCGGAAATTCGATCCAAGCGATAACCCGGTTTAGCACCCATGGCCTGAAATAAACCACGCCAACGAATAATCTTGGCATCCATTTGCCAGAGGTCACCACGCAATTCGTAATTTTCCTGCTTGTTTTCGAATACATATTCCACAGTAACTTTGTATTTTTGCTTGTCTATTTCCTCAATATTTAATGTTGCCAGGGTTTGTTCTTCCAATATATTTTCGTAACTCACAAAGTCCATCAAAATCAGTATCATGAAAATAGTAAAGGTGACAAAAAGCAAGCCAACCGAGCCTCTTATCCAGCCCATAATCCAGGATTTACTCGCCAGAAAGCGTGCGCCGACATAAAGTGACGCCAATGCAAATAAGACAAGCAAAATTTCAATGATTATCACAATTCTGATTTCCTTGATTCCGCCACAAAGTGGCTTATCAACTGCCCGGAGATTGTACTGGTAGGCGGAACTAACGGCAAATTTTCGATATCAAACCATTGAGCTTCGACTATCTCGACACCATCAGGTTCCAGGTCACCACTTTGATAGTCCGCGAAGAATCCAAGCATCAATTGCCCCGGGAAAGGCCAGGCTTGGCTTTGAAAATAGCGCAAATTACCGACCTCAATACTCACTTCTTCCATAATCTCGCGTTTCACAGCGTGTTCTGCTGTTTCGCCAGGCTCAATAAAACCCGCCAGGGTTGAAAACATTTTTTCAGGTAGTCGCTCGTGACGGGCCAACAGTACTTTCCTTCCGCAACTTACCAGACAAATAACGCAGGGAGAGATGCGGGGGTAATAATGTTTACCACAGGGCTGACAGATTTTAGCTCTCTCTGAACTGAGATTCTCAGTTGGCGACCCACAGATTCCACAAAACTGATGTTCCCGGTCCCAGCGGGTAATTTGAAGTGCTCGACCGAGCATATGAAAATGCGCGTCAGAAATGTGTCCCAATAACTCACGTAAGCTTCCAATTTGAAGCTCTGGTTCTTGCGCCAGGATGTCGAGATCCTGCTTATCAATTTGCAATACATGGCAATGTTGATTCCGATAATCGCCAATATAGTGGGCTGCCGCCAAATTTAAATTTAGGGGAGGCAAGCGGCTTACATGAAAAGGTTCACCCGGCGTATGCCGCTGAGAAATAATTTGACTTCCTTGAGCCAGAATATAAACATTTTCCAGTTGCGGGTTATATCGATCCCCTGGAACAAACATTATTCTTCCGCTTTAATTTTATAACCCAGTGCTTCTAAGCTTTCTTCAGCAACTTGCAATACAGATTCATCCATATGCATGGAGGCAGTTGCTGAATCCAAATAATATTCAATTGAAATGATGGCATCGGCATAAGTTTCCAGCAGCTCTTTCAATGCAGCAGGAGGATCTTGGTCCATCAATACTTCATCAACAAAATTAACACACAATTCGAGAATGTCTGCCGCCCTATCATGACTGAGCATTAACATTCCACCACGAACGGTATTTAAAGTTTTTGCTATGTTGCGAATATGGCCCGTATCGAAATTGGAATCTGAAAATGAAGTCAGTGCACGTTTAGTGAGTGAAATTCCGGCTTCACATTCTTCTATGACTATGCGTTTTGCCGTCGCCAATTCACTCGACGCAATGACTTCCTGCTGCGCAATTGAATTGGCCTTCTCAAGTTTTTCATCAGACAGTTTTATTGTCTCTAATGAGAGCACCGTACTTTCCAGATAAAGCAAGGTGTTGGCTACCTCGCTTAATTCGTCATTGTCGGGTCCGTCTGGCTTATCCTTCCAGGTTGCAATGCGATTGATTTCTTCTTTTAAGGTATTGCTGGGAGCCGCCAAGCCTACAACCGCGAGAATTTCCGCGACTTTACCGAGGGTTCCAATAAACCCATCAATGTCATCAATTTGCTGAGAACTTGATTGTGCCGCATTTTCCAGGATTTTTTTGGTGTTAGCCAACTCCAATTGCAGAACGCGCGATAAAGAACTCACAGTATGCGCGCTCGGCCCATTCAGAGCGTCGCGTTCTTGTGCCAAATCTTTATCACTATAAGGAAAAATAGTAATGCCAAAAGTTGAGCGTAAGCCCTTCACAATTTCATTTTGGCTACCTGAAAGCGCCATTAAATAAACTAGTTCTTTAACTAAACCTTTAGGTGCTTCTGCACCGAGCGCACTTTCACCTTTTTCTTCGACCATGCGCATAACGCGATCTATTCTGCCAAACAGAAATTTTCGCGATTCCACAATAGACATTGATTCTTTAGGAATGAGATCCAGTGTTTGCTCAGCCAGCCACCAAAGTAAAGACAGTGGTTTATCCGAAGTGCAAATTCGATGCATTCTGATCATTGCACGACGCATCATGGCGAGTGAACTTCGCATTTGACGCTCACGAATCAAGCCCAGCAAGCCAACTTGATACATATGACGCAAACGTCTCACAACCGAATTTAAAGGCTTATCAATATTAAATTTCTCTACCGCCGGCACTTTTAGTTCATTGTCGAGATTGATCTGAAAAAAGTGGCTTTCAGCAATGGCGGATTCTCCGCGCAGTTTGCGCAATTCATTGATATGAGGTACCAGTAGGACAGGAACCTTGCGTTCCGTTTGCTGAACATACTCAAGGTAACGACTTAAAACAAAAAAAGTGTTGCTGACAACTTCCATTGTTTTGTCGAATTTCGGTCCATTACTGCCTGGCGCGATACCGTTGGCAACCTCCAGTAGTTCCTCAGCCAGCATGGCTGCGCCCCGAAATTGAATAAGTTTAAGAATACCGTGTATCTGCTTAACCCCATCAATGCAGGCTTGTAAGCACTTTGCATTATCCTGAGTCGTGACAAATTCTTCCAAATAGCGAGCGGAATTTTCAATGGTGGCGACCAATTCCTCTCGCACCATGTTCAAAGACTGAAAATTCAGAGCATCCATTGAATTCAAAACCGGTTCTACCCCCAATGGTTATAGGTATTTATATTCGTAAAAACTGCTCATAAGTATAATATGGTTTTGGAAAAAGTCTTTAATTTTCTTGGATTTACCGCGTATCCTTAAGCCAAAATCTCGCATAAGTCACGATTTACACCCTAAAGACCGACCCTTATTTTTACTGTCTCCTGCTTACAAGCATAGTTTATAGACGATAAAACGTTCGATGGCATCTAATATTGCAAAATTAGCTTAGCCTCACCCCTTCTAAATTCATCGCTAAAGTTATTCTCACCACTTTATCTATATCTTTACGCTATATTTATTTAAAGTAGCCAGCCCAAGTCCGTGGCTGAGTACGCGCCGCACTTTCGGTTAATAAATGATCAAAGAAAAAGGGAAATATTGGCATGCAACAAACCATGACTCAGGCTTTTTGGCACAATTTTTTAGGCCATTCACCACTTTGGTACAAGCAAGCTGTAATTGGGTTTCTCGTTATCAACCCCATCGTCTTTTTGTTTATCAGTGAATTTATCGCAGGCTGGCTTTTAATCATCGGCTTTATTTTTACGCTTGCAATGGCATTGAAATGTTATCCCCTGCAGCCAGGGGGATTGCTGGCGATAGAAGCAGTCATATTAGGTATGACCACTCCATACCACATAAAGCATGAAATAGTGCATAACCTGGAAGTCATCCTGTTGTTGATGTTCATGGTAGCTGGCATTTATTTCATGAAGAAAATGTTGCTCTTTGTTTTTACAAAGATTCTTTTAGGTGTGCGCTCCAAGATATTGCTTTCATTTTTGTTTTCTGTTGTTGCCGCAGTGCTTTCAGCATTTTTAGATGCCTTAACCGTAACTGCTGTGTTAATTGCAGTTGCCGTAGGCTTTTACTCCGTTTATCACAAGGCTGCATCCAACGCGAACAATCAAAACGATCACGATCACTCCAATGATGACAACGTGCAAGAATTACATCGTGACGATCTCGATAATTTTCGGGCCTTTCTTCGTAGCTTAATTATGCACGGCGCTGTGGGTACTGCGCTTGGCGGAGTCTGTACCATCGTAGGCGAACCGCAAAACGTTGTAATCGGTGAAGCCGCGGGTTGGCATTTTATGGAATTCTTCGTGCGTGTTGCTCCTGTTTCAATTCCAGCACTAGTCGCTGGTCTCGCCACATGTGTTTTGTTAGAAAAGATAAAAATATTGGGCTACGGTGCAGAGCTACCCGAACCCGTAAGAAAAATTTTACTGGATTTCGATAAAGTTGAAAGCGCTAAACGAACAATCGATGAAAAAACTGAACTCGTTGTGCAAGCGCTAGGTGCCATTTTACTTGTGTTTGCCCTGGCTTTTCATATTGCACCTATTGGTCTTATTGGCTTGATGATCATTGTTTTACTCACAGCATTTAATGGTGTGACGGATGAGCATCAAATTGGCCATGCCTTTGAAGAAGCTCTGCCCTTTACGGCTTTGTTGGTAGTCTTTTTTGCAGTGGTTGCCGTCATTAATGATTTAAGCCTGTTTGCCCCAGTGACAAATGCGGTTATGGCCTTAGACGAAAGCAGCCAGGGACCAATGTTCTTTGTCGCCAATGGCATACTATCCATGGTAAGTGACAACGTGTTTGTTGCAACGGTTTATATTAGTGAGGTGAAGGAAAGGTTTGATGCCGGCCTTATCTCTCGAGAACACTTTGATACTTTAGCGATTGCCATAAACACCGGTACAAATTTGCCCAGTGTCGCCACGCCCAATGGGCAAGCGGCCTTTTTGTTTTTACTGACTTCTGCTTTAGCGCCGTTAATCAGATTATCCTATGGTCGCATGGTTATCATGGCCCTACCCTACACAATTGTTTTAAGCGTCGTGGGCGTTATTGCAGTTGCCTATAATTTATAGGCTGCTATTCCAGATTTCGGGGTTCCTGATCTAATAAGATGCCAAATGTATTTTTGGCATCCTTGACTATATTTTCCGCATAGCTTTTTATTTCCTGAGCACTTTTACCCTCGTGATTAACCAGAACAAGCGCATGTTCGACATGCATGCCTATGCCATTAATTTTCTTGCCTTTCCATCCTAATTTTTCAATTATCCACGCAGCCGGAATTTTTACATCATCAGTTTTGGTGGGATAATGAGGGATGCCAGGAAATTGTTCTGATAAACGTGCAAATTCTCTTGCACTAACAAGCGGATTTTTGAAAAAACTCCCGGCATTGGGAAAGTTATCAGGGTCTGGCAATTTGCTTTTTCTTATCGCAATTACTGCATTAAAAATATTTTCTGGCGTGGCAGGCAAGTTCATTTCATTTAAATATTTTGTTAATGCTGGATAACTCGCATTGCCTCTACGTAAAGACTTTGACAAGTTTAAATCAACTGAAAGCACAACATATTTTTCACCTTCAGCTTTTTTAAATAGGCTGTCTCGATAACTAAATTTGCAATCTGCATGGTGCAGCGACTTATATTCCAAAGTATCCGCATTAATCACATTCACTTGCTGAATAAAAGATTCTATTTCAACACCATAAGCACCTATATTTTGAATTGGTGCAGCGCCCACTGTGCCAGGAATCCACGCAAGATTCTCTAAACCATACCAGCCCTGATTTACACAATGCTCAACAAAGGTGTGCCAGTTTTCACCTGCGGCAACACGAACTAAAACTGTATCACTGTCAACTTTGTCATTGTCTAGGTGTTTGATGCCAGTGAGTTTTGGGTTCAAAGTATAGCCTTCCAAAATTTCCCGGAGAACAACATTGCTTCCACCTGCTAATATGCGCCAAGTTGCAGCTTCTTTCTTTGCTTTTCTTAGACCGGAAAGAACGTCTTCTTTGCTGCTGCACTCAATATAATATTCTGCCGTGCAAGGCACACCCAGGGTATTCAAGGCGCTTAAATCGAAATTTTGGTGTATCTTCACAACGCTTGTTTTTCCAGCTCGTGCTTCCGAATGTGAGCAAGCAATCCATCAGCAGCGTCTTCAATGAGTTGTAAGACCAAACCAAAGCCCTCTCGACCGCCATAATAAGGGTCAGGAACTTCCAGACAACTTTGTTGCTGACCAAAAGTTAAGAACAAACCGAGGTGACCCTCATAATCTTTCGGGCTAATTGCTTTTAGGTTTGCCAGATTATCTTCGTCCATTGCCAATATATAATTAAAACTTTCAAAATCTTTCTGTTCTACTTGTCTACCCCG